>NZ_KV815149.1:22791-37881 GCF_001814145.1 Prevotella sp. HMSC073D09
GCGTTTTGGTGCAAAATGCAGTGTGTTTTGGTGCAAAACGCAAGGTAAAATGCTGCAAAATGCAGTGCAAAATGGTGCAAAATGCAAGAGGATGTGCATAAAAATTCAGTGTCATGGTACAGACAAAACCTCTTCGAACCATGAAACACATGGCAAAAAAGGGCAAAATGGGCGTTAAAAAGTGGGTTTTTAGGGGTAAAATGCTGGTGTTGGGACTTGAAAAATTGCGAGCCAGCAACCAAACTAGAAAGCTAAAATGGTGCAAAATGCAGGTTTTGTCCTTAAAGGTGGACATGATAAAAGGTGCGGAAGGTTGGAAATAGTAGTAATTTACCTACTTTTTAACCTATATTTTCGCTAGAACGGAGTGAAAATTAGAGAGGCATTGTAAAATAAAAGATAATAATTTAAACTTTTGAGTTTATAAGTTTATGGGTTTTGAGTTCTTGAGTTCCTGATTTTTTGAGTTCGTTAATTTCTAAGTTTATAAATATTGGAGTTCTAGAGTTCTAGACTTCTTGAGTTTGTTAGTTTCTATGTTTATAAATTTATGAGTTTATAAGTTTGTGAGTTTTTGAGATTGTAAATTGATGAGCTGATGTTTTCGGGAGTTGTTGGGTTCTCAGGAGTTTATAAGCCAGTGATTTGATTTGTTCTGCACTTCGTATATGAGAGGAGTGTTTGTTTTGTGTTGACATCACAAAGACAACAAAATTCTCTCAATTTATAGAAATAATAAAAGCCTAGACGGGTTCACCTACAAACTCAGGAACTTACAAACTAAAAGCCAACAAACTCAAAAACTAACAAGTTTAAAAGCTTAAACTTCACCAATAAGCAAGCCAATACAAGCTATTTTCAACGCTCAATTCGGCATGCCTTATAGACGAACGAGGCTTGGCTGACCTAAAACCAAGCCCCAAAATGCCAATAAAAAAAGCCGCGGGCAGCTTTCTACGCACAATAGCGCACTCCAAAAGCATGCCCGACGGCCTTGATATGAGGGTATGTTAATCGCTCAACTTGTGTATTACAAGCCCCGAACGCAGTTTTGGTTCGAACCAAGTGGCCTTCGGTGGCATAATCTTTCCGCTGTCGGCGATGTCCATAATCTGTTGCATCGACACGGGATAGAGGGCCAAAGCCATCTTCATTTCACCGCTATCTACGCGTTCTTTCAGTTCGTTTAGGCCACGAATGCCACCCACGAAGTCGATACGCTTATCAGTGCGAAGGTCTTTAATACCCAAAATCTCGTCGAGAATCAGTCGGCTAGATATGTCAACGTCAAGCACACCAATGGGGTCGGCATCGTTGTAAGTGCCCTTCTTGGCCGTAAGGCTGTACCATTCGCCATCGAGATAGAGTGAGAAATTGTGCAACCCAGTGGGATGATACATTTCTTTGCCCTTCTTTTGCACGTCGAAATTCTTTTCCAGTTTCTCCAAGAACTGGGCAGAAGTAAGTCCGTTAAGGTCTTTCACCACGCGGTTATAGTCTAGGATGGTGAGTTGCGATGCTTGAAAACAAACGGCCATGAAGTAATTATACTCCTCGTCGCCCTTGTGGTTGGGGTTGTTTTTGGCCTTTTCGGCACCAACCAATGCGGCAGCGGCCGAGCGATGGTGACCATCGGCGATGTAAAGAGCAGGCATTTTAGCAAACTCCTTTGTGATAACGTCGATGTCGTTAGCATCGGAAATAACCCAGAACTGGTGTCCGAAACCGTCGATAGGCGCAATGAAGTCGTACTCAGGTGCGTTGTTCTTAACGTACTTGTTAATCAGTTCGTCAAGCACCTTGTTGTCTGGATAGGCAAAGAACACCGGTTCGATGTTGGCATCGTTCACGCGAACGTGTTTCATACGGTCTTCTTCCTTGTCCTTGCGCGTCAGTTCGTGTTTCTTGATGGTCCCGTTTAGGTAGTCCTCAACAAAAGCACCCACCACTAAACCATACTGCGTTTTGCCGTTCATGGTTTGCGCATAGATGTAATAAGCCGGCTTTTCGTCTTGTACAAGCCATCCCTTGTCTTGGAATTTCTTGAAGTTACGTGCAGCTTGCTCGTAAACTTTGGGGTCGTACTCCGATGTATCGGGCGAGAAATCAATCTCAGGCTTGATGATATGGTACAGGCTCATCTCGTTATCTCCGGCCTCTGCACGAGCCTCTTCGGAGCTTAGCACGTCGTAGGGGCGCGATTCCACCTTCTCAACCAGTTCTTTGGGTGGGCGGATGCCTTTAAATGGTCTTATTGTTGCCATAGTCTGTGTTACTACTTATTTACTTGGAACTTGGTGCATCCATCAGCGAAGTATGCGTTAATTTGCTTAGCTGCGGCCAGCCCTGCATTGAAGTTGGCCTCTGCTGTCTGTGCGCCCATCTTCTTAGGCGTGCTAAAATATCTGCCTTCCAGCTTAGCGAAGTCGGCATCGGCATCAGGTTTGATGTCGGTAACGAACTTCAAGTCTTCGCGTTCGGCCATAAGTTTGAGCAGTTCGGCCTCGTTAATCACTTCCTTGCGTGCAGTGTTAACCAATATGCCACCCTTGGGCAAGCGGTTAACGAGCGCATAGTTGATGCTCTGTTTTGTTTCGGGTGTAGCAGGGATGTGCAAGCTAACGATGTCGCATTGGTCGAACAAAGCCTCTTGATTGGCCACAGCGTGTACGCCAGCCTCTTCGATAACGTTGGCAGGACAGAAAGCATCGTAGGCATAAACGTCCATGCCGAAACCCTTAGCAATGCGAGCCACGTTGCGACCTACGTTGCCGAAAGCCAACAATCCCAGCTTTTTGCCGATAAGTTCTGAACCCGATTTGCCATTGAAGAACGCTCTTACGGCATAAACAAGCAAGCCAAGCACCAATTCGGCCACGGCATTGGCGTTTTGTCCAGGCGTGTTCTCTACGATGATGCCTTTCTCTTTGGCGTACGCCGTGTCGATGGAATCGTAGCCGGCACCGGCCCTAACGATGATTTTAAGTTTGGGAGCGGCATCCATTACGTCGGGCGTAATTTTGTCGGAACGCACAATCATGGCCTCAACATCTTTCACTGCATCGAGCAATTGTGCCTTCTCGGTATATTTTTCTAGCAAAACAAGTTCGTGTCCTGCCTTTTCTATCTCTTCTTTAATGGCTTTCACCGCATTGGCGGCAAAAGGTTTCTCAGTAGCAACAAGTACCTTCATAAGGAAAACTGTATATACTTAAGGTGAATAAATAAAGGTGGGTCGAGGCCTAAAACGAGGCACACGGCCCACCACTTGAATACGAAAAATCTATCTGCAAACTAAAGTTTAGCCTCGAATTCCTTCATGCAAGCCACCAAAGCCTCTGCACCTTCGATGCTCATGGCATTGTAACAGCTTGCGCGGAAACCGCCAACGTCGCGGTGGCCCTTGATGCCCACCATGCCCTTTTGCGTTGCAAACTCCATGAAAGGTTTCTCCAACTCGGCAAAGTCTTCGTTCATCACGAAACAGATGTTCATCAGCGAGCGGTCTTCTTCTTTCACCGTTCCACGGAAAAGGCGGTTGCGGTCTATTTCATCATAAATTATCTTAGCTCTTTCGATGGCCTTCTTGTCCATTGCCTCAACGCCGCCGCTCTTCTTAATCCAACGTAGCGTTTCGAGCGCACAATAGATGGGAACAACAGGTGGCGTGTTAAACATCGAACCCTTATCAACATGCGTACGATAGTCGAGCATGGTTGGGATTTGGCGTGGGGCGCGTCCCAGTTTGTCGTTCTTCACGATGATAACGGTAACACCGGCCATTGCCAAGTTCTTTTGGGCACCAGCGTAGATGCAATCGTACTTGGAAACGTCAACGGGACGGCTGAAGATGTCCGACGACATGTCGCCGATAAGTGGTATTGGCGAGTCTATCTCCTTGCGGATTTCCGTTCCGTAGATGGTGTTGTTGGTGGTAACGTGCAGGTAGTCGGCATCCGCGGGGATGTCAAAGTTCTTTGGGATGTAAGTGAAATTGGCATCGGCCGATGTGGCAACTTCCACAACTTCGCCGTAAAGTTTAGCCTCTTTCATTGATTTCTTTGCCCAAACGCCCGTATTAAGATAGGCAGCCTTCTTAATAAGGAAGTTGCAGGGCACTTGGGTAAACTGCAACGAAGCACCGCCACCGAGGAATATAACCGAATATCCTTCGGGAACGCTGAGCAATTCTTTAATTAAGGCAACGGCCTCGTCAACAACGGGCTGGAAATCCTTTGCCCTGTGGCTAATCTCCATGAGAGAAAGTCCAGAACCATTAAAGTCTAAAATCTGCTTCGCCGTGTTCTCGATAACTTCTCTAGGTAGGATTGAGGGGCCGGCATTAAAATTGTACTTCTTCATATTCGTTTATGTTTTTAGTAATATAGACATCCTTGTGCGTGTCCTAAGGCCTGCAAGGGTTAGTGGCGTTGTGCATCCCTTCATGGCTTTTCGTTTTTCGCTTAGTGCCTTCTGCTTTTCCTTCACGTTGCATAGCTTGCTACGCCTCGTTGGGGAAATGAGCCAAGCTTGTTCAGCTAAAATCCAGCAACCCATTGTAGGTGGCTTTTAGGACTCGCCTTTATCGTTAATTGGTAGTTGATGGTGCGAAGATAGTTTTTTTTGCTATTCCTGCCAAATTTTTTAGTGGATATTTTTCGTTTGCCATGCGCCTCCGTTGCGAATGATTTGTAATGAAATAAACCTTAGCTGTAAAATATGTTGCAAAAAGTAACGAAAAGAACGATTATCCAATAACGACAATTTGTTGTTTGCGTATGTCAATTGTCTTTTTGACACTCTGTTTAAATTTGTAAAAAAGCGCAACGTGAAGCCTTTATGTGGTTCTTCGCCGCGCTTTTTCTCACTTTTAAGGTTGTGTTTTGCATGCGTTCAAGCACTAGAAACGCGACACGATTTCGCCAATTTCCTTGCGAGGCGACGGCTTGGAAGGCGTGTTTGCAGGATAACCGATGGGCAGAATGGCCACGGGATGCCACTCTTTGCCTAGCGGGAAGGCCGCTTGCAACGCCGCAACATCGAAGTTACACACCCAGCAACTGCCCAAACCCACAGCCGTTGCAGCCAAGCAAAGGTGCTCTATGGCTATGGCAGCATCAATGTCTGCGTGGTTTTTGCCGTCGTCTTCGCGCACCCAAGCCCTGTCATCGGCTGCATATATAATAATGTATAGGGGTGCCGTTTTCAGCCAATCGCGGTTATAGCACTGCTGCACCTTCTGCCGAGCATCCTCCGTTTGCGCCACCACGAAATGCCACGGTTGTTTGTTGCAGGCCGAGGGTGCACGTCGGGCGCACGCCAAAAGATAGTTCACCTTGTCTTCTTCCACTACTTGTGCACTGAAAGCACGTGCAGAAAATCGTTCTTTTGCCAAATTCAGAAAGTCCATTCGCTTTATTTTTTTTAAGGGTTCAACATGTTGTACTGCGACAAAGTTAGCATTCTTTTGCGAGACGAAGGGCGATTTTGCCACAGCTTTAGTGTTTTTTCATGTGCAGAAAGTGCACAAACAAGTCCTGTCACTAAGGCAGGTTCTTAACCTGCCTGCCGAAACATCAGCGCGATTTCCGTTCTTCCTCGCCTTACTCGCTCATCAGCAATGCAATCTCCTACCGAAAAAAAGACCGCGTAAAGCAACACTTAGAACCAAAGTTTGCACCTTTGCAGAGAACATTTACAACCTGCCATAAACCAGTTAGCCTCACCACGCGCGCCATTTTAAAAATAAAATTCCTAACTTTGTAGTCTTAATTAGATAATAGAAGATGATAGTTTGCATAGCCGAGAAACCCAGCGTAGCGCGCGACATCGCCTCTGTAATAGGCGCAACAACACAGCGCGACGGGTACATGGAGGGCAACGGGTATCAAGTGACGTGGACCTTTGGCCACCTCTGCACCCTAAAAGAACCCAACGACTACACCGACAATTGGAAAAGGTGGAGTTTGGGCGCACTTCCCATGATACCCCAACGTTTCGGCATAAAGCTAATTGAAGACCGCGGAATCGAAAAACAGTTCCAAGTGATTGAACGGCTCATGCAAAACGCCGACGAGATTGTGAACTGCGGCGATGCCGGGCAAGAAGGCGAGCTGATACAAAGGTGGGTGATGCAGAAGGCGCAAGCCAAATGCCCTGTGAAGCGATTGTGGATTTCGTCGCTCACCGAAGAGGCCATACGCCAGGGCTTTGCTAACCTTAAAGACCAAAGCGAATACCAACCGCTGTACCTCGCAGGACTTAGCCGTGCCATTGGCGATTGGATTTTAGGAATGAACGCCACGCGCCTGTACACCTTGAAGTATGGGCAAAACCGACAGGTGCTAAGCATCGGGCGCGTGCAAACCCCCACCCTCGCCCTCATCGTTAACAGGCAGAAAGAGATAGACAACTTTAAACCCGAAGCCTATTGGGTGCTTTCAACCATCTATCGCGACACGCTGTTTACGGCCACCAAGGGCAAGTTCACCAATAAGGAAGAGGGCGAACGCGCCTTTGCCACCATCGCCGACAAAGATTTTGAGATAACGGGCGTGGTGAAGAAGAAAGGAACGGAGGCTCCGCCCCACCTCTTCGACCTCACTTCGCTGCAAGTGGAGTGCAACCGCAAGTTCGGCTACTCGGCCGAAACAACGCTTAACCTCATACAAAGTCTCTACGAAAAGAAACTTACCACCTATCCGCGTGTAGATACGCAATATCTTAGCGACGACATCTACCCCAAATGTCCCCTTATATTAAAAGGAGTGCGCGGCTACGAAACCTTTACCCAGCCGTTATTAGGCAAGGCTTTGAACAAGAGCAAGAAGGTTTTCGACTCGTCGAAGGTTACCGACCACCACGCCATCATCCCTACGGGCGTTCCGGCAGGCGCACTTTCGGACATGGAAAACAACGTGTACGACCTCGTTACGCGGCGTTTCATCTCTGTGTTTTATCCCGATTGTAAGTTTTCTACCACCACCGTAACGGGCGAAGTAGACGACATTGAGCTGAAAGCCACGGGCAAAGAGATATTGGAACAGGGTTGGCGCGTGCTTTACGCCAAGGAAACGAGCACCAACAACGATGAAGAGTCGGCCAAGCAAACGGCCGAAGAACGCACACTACCCACCTTTACCAAGGGCGAAAAGGGTCCGCACACGCCAACGCTGAGCGAAAAGTGGACTGTTCCGCCTAAGTTCTACACCGAGGCAACGCTTTTGCGCGCCATGGAAACGGCTGGTAAATTCGTTGACGACGAAGAATTGCGCAGTGCACTGAAAGAAAACGGCATCGGCCGCCCCTCTTCGCGCGCCGGCATCATCGAGACTTTGTTTAAGCGCCACTACATCCGTCGCGAGCGAAAAAACCTTTTGCCCACGCCAACGGGTATCGAGCTGATTGGCATCATTCGCGAAGAACTGCTGAAAAGTTGCGAACTAACAGGCATTTGGGAAAAGAAACTGCGCGACATTGAGCACCGCAACTACGATGCACAGCAGTTTGTTAACGAACTGAAAGCGCAGATAACCCAAATCGTTAACGAGGTGTTGGCCGACAACTCTAACCGCCACATCACCATCACCACCGAAGACGACCTCAAGAAAACCATCGCTAAGAAAAAGGCATCCGCAACAAAGCCCAAAGCGCAAGCTAGCACAAAGGGCAAGGCGCAGACCGCAACAAAAGTTTCGGACGCGCCCGAACCAACTGCACCACAACCCCTCCAAGCCCACGACAACATCGTGGGTCGGCCCTGTCCGCAATGCAAGCAAGGAGTTATCATCAAAGGCAAAGGGGCTTACGGATGCAGCAATTGGAAGGCAGGTTGCACATTCCGCTTGCCTTTCAGCGAGGTGTAGACACGGATGCAAATGCGTTTTGCCAACACTTTGGCATGCTTTCAAGCTTTCAATGCGCGGCCACAACACCACAAATTATTGTTAAAGACAATCGTCTTTGTAAACTTTTTCGGCTCTTTTTGTGTCTAATTGGCAACAAAACGCACTTTTCGAGCAACGAGAAAACGTTTTGTTAAACAGTAGGCCAATGGCGAAACAGGCACACAACCCGCTCAATTCGCCAACGTGCCAACTCGTGAACTCGTAAACTTGTCAACTTGTGAACTTGTAAACCCGTCAACTCACCAACTATTCATACAATGAAGAAATGGACACTAAGCCTTGGCGTACTCTTCGCCTTGCCCACCATGCTCTTTGCCCAAACCCACCAATGGACATTGAAAGACTGCATAAGCCACGCCATGCAGCACAACATCAGTTTGCAAAAGCAACGCATTGCCGTTAAGTCGGCCGAAGAAGAGATGCTGCACAGCAAAGCCGAGCTGTTGCCTTCGGTATCTGCCTCCACCTCGCAAAATGTAAACTATCGGCCGTGGCCCGAAACAGGAGCGGCGCGAGTGGCCAACGGCTCTGTACAATCGAGCGTTGACAAGGTGTTCTATAACGGCACATACGTTATCAATGCCCAATGGACATTGTGGAACGGAAATCGTAATCGCAACACCATTGCACTTAACCAACTAGAAATGAGCAAAGCCGAGGCCGAGGCTATGGTGTCGGCTGCCACGATACAAGAACGCATAGCACAACTCTACGTGCAGATTTTGTACTCGTCGGAGGCCATCAACGTAAGCAAGCAAGCCCTAGAAACGAGCACCCGAAACGAAGAGCGAGGAAAAGAGATGCTGAACGTGGGGAAGATGAGCAAAGCCGACTTAGCACAACTCACCGCACAACGGGCACAAGAAGAATACAACGTACTTTCGGCACAAAGCACATTGGCCGACTTTAAACGCCAGCTTAAAC
This sequence comes from Prevotella sp. HMSC073D09, assembly GCF_001814145.1. Classification (NCBI taxonomy): domain Bacteria; kingdom Pseudomonadati; phylum Bacteroidota; class Bacteroidia; order Bacteroidales; family Prevotellaceae; genus Prevotella; species Prevotella sp. HMSC073D09. The sequence goes on from NZ_KV815149.1 coordinate 31,623, forward strand.
AGCTTTTACAAATCACCGACAGTGCCCCTTTCGAAGTGGCAGTGCCTGCTACCACCGACGAAATGGCGCTACAATCCATACCATCGGTTAGCGAAGTTTATGCCCAAGCCATCAGTTGGCGTCCCGAATTAAAGTCTGCACAGCTAGCCATCAATGGTGCCGAAACAAGCATAAAGGTGGCCAAGGCACAAAATCTGCCCACACTAAGCCTTGGTGCAAGTATGGGAACGAACACCACCTCGATGAGCAACAATGCTTGGGGCACGCAAATAAAAACCAATTTCGACATGGGTGCAGGCCTCACCCTAAGCATTCCGCTCCTTGACAACCGCGCCAAACGCACGGCCGTTAACAGGGCGCTGTTCCAAAAGCAGAGCTCGATGCTCGAATTGCAAGATAAGCAAACGGCCCTTTATTCTAATATCGAGGAATGTTGGTTGCAAGCCACCAACAACCAAAACAAGTACAAGGCTGCTAAGGTGAGTGTTGAAAGCGCGCAACAAAGCTACGACTTGCTGAACGAGCAGTTCAACCTTGGACTAAAAAACATCATCGAACTGATGACAGGTAAAAACAATCTTGTTACCGCTCAGCAAAACGAACTGCAAAGTAAGTACATGGCCATTCTCAACATCCACCTGCTTAACTTTTATAAAACAGGGGAAATAAAATAAAGGCAGATTGGGTTTACAGCTAGCGCATTACAGATTGCCTGTTAGCTTGCCAACTGGTTATGGTCAAACAGCATTGAAATTAGAAAACTTAGTTGAAGTTTCAATCATACACACGAGAGCTCAACCACAATAAGAAATCGTTCTCCTTTCGCCAACTACCGCGTAGAGTTTGGCCTATTTATAGGGCAGGGTTGGACGCTAAACGCGCCCAACCCTGCCTTCTTTATTGTGGGACACTGCTAGGCAATAAGCCTTGGTCTGTTGCACTTGCGGGCTCACCCGATAGCGTTTATGGCAACAACTGTTTGTTTGAAACAACTCGTTAATCTACTAAGCTTGTTAACTCACTAACTGCTAAGCTTGTTAACTTGTAAACTTACCAACTCACAAACTTACACCACATAAACTCAAACCCTCACAAACAAACAACCTCATTAACTCATCAACTTACAAACTCACAACCCCATAAACTCACATCCTATCCCATTTTTTTGTATATTTGCAGTGATTTTTAAACGTTATGTTAATGGAAACCATGTCTGCGACACATCCGTTAGAAACCCCTGTACCCACTCGCGCTGCTGGTCAGCGCGACGTTTTGTCGTTAGCCCTACCGCCCATGCCCCTTTTGCAAGTGGCATTTGTGGGAGTGGGTGCACGTGGACAAATGGCCGTTACGCGATGGTGCCACATCCCAAACGTGCAGATTGTAGCCGTGTGCGACGTGTCTAGGCAGGCCGCAGAAGAGGCAGCGCAACACGTTGAACAGCTAGGCAAACCACGCCCAACCGCATATTGGGGCGAAAACGCTTATCGTCAGCTGTGCCAACAACAGGGGCTGAACCTCGTTTATGTGTGTACCGACTGGCTTTCGCACGTGCCAATAGCCCTCCATGCCATGCGCTGCGGCAAATGTGTGGCAGTGGAAGTGCCTGCCGCCCTAACTCTCGACCACATTTGGCAACTAGTAGACACTGCCGAACGCACACAACAACACTGCATGATGCTTGAAAACGCTGTGTACGACCATTTTGAAATGGCCGTGCGCGAAATGGCTCGTGAGGGGCTGTTCGGCGAGGTGGTGCATGTTGAAGGCGGTTATGCACATCCCATTGGCCACCGCTGGACGCCCTGGCGCATGGAATATAACCGCCTTACCTGTGGCGATGTTTATCCCACACACAGCATCGGGCCTGCCTGTCAGCTGCTAGGCATCCACCGTACCGACCACTTACACTACCTCACCGCCATGCACACCGCCCCCATTTTGGGCAAGGAGGTGTATAAAGAGGTGATGGGAAAAGCCTGCGACAGCTTTGCCAACGGCGACCAAACCTCTACAATGATACGCACCATGAAGGGCAAAACAATCCTTATCCAGCACAATGTAATGACGCCGCGCCCGTATAGCCGTATGTTTCAAGTGGTTGGCACGCGTGGGTATGCAACAAAATATCCTATTCACGACGTGTTGCTGCACAACAACTCGGCGGCTAAGGCAGGTATAGAACTCAACGACGACAACACGCCATTATCCACACCGCAACTAGAAAAGCTACTCAGCCGTTATGCCCCACCCTTCTCGCGCGAAACAATCAATTTGGCCAAGCAACTCGACTCGCGCGGTGGCATGTCTTACTTTATGGATTTACGTTTGGCGCAAGGTCTGCAACAAGGCCTGCCACTAGACATGGACGTGTACGACTTAGCGGAGTGGTGTTGCATTGCCGAACTCTCAAAACTATCTATCGAGCATGGGTCGATGCCCGTAATGATACCCGATTTCACACGCCGCAATGTCTTGCGGTAAACCAATGGGCGAAGTTTCCTCCCGCTCACGGCCGAATGTCATCCCCTTTCCGCCTACCCAACCCCACCCATAATCCCTTAAACCCTACATAGAGGCCGTTTGGACTTTTTATGTTTCTAAAATCCGCAAGGTTGCTTAAACGTTAACTTATGTCGGCCTGAACTCATCTCCTTCTTTTTTGTAACATATTCTATTCTACTTAGCTTGTTTTTGGGGCTAAGACACACCGTTTCCCCTTACCCCATGTGGCGTGTTGGGGGCTACGCAAACATAACCTGAAAAGAGGTGTGCTTATCCGAAACCGTTGTTGAAAATGGTTGCATAGACTGGCTAGGTGGTGTATACGTTTAGGACTTGCCGACGTGCCACCCTTTTCCATTTGGCAGGGACTGAGACCAGTTTGAAGATGAAGTTTTTGATTTTGCTTTTTTCTTCAGATCGAAACACTTGATGTCGACATCACTCATAAGTAGCTTGTAGAGGTTTCTTATGAGCACCGTCACAATTAAGAAAACGGTATTCTCTGCCATAAAAGATTTGGGTAGATGCCGCCAGCCAAAGCCGTTGTTGAGTTCATCGAAGATGCGTTCACTGCTCCCCCTTTGGTTGTAGAAGTGCACAACGTCTAAGAGGCTCATCTCGTAATCGTTGGTCATGAAGCAGCGGTAAGTATATTTTCCCTCCAAAGGCCAAGACTGCCATATACACGTTTCTGTCGTTAATACTCCTCCAAAAGCAGTGAAATTATCAGATTTTATTTGTACTTTTGCCATTGTCTGTTGCTTGGTTTAACACCTTTGATTTCAGCACTAAGTGAAGTGAATTTTGCAACAAGACAAAACACTGAGCAACTTTTGTTGTTTAGGCACTTATATTAATACTTAGGTTGAAATGTTGCGGAATTAAGGATGTAGATTTTCCACAAGATGTATGTTAAAGCATTGCAGATTGAGACCTATGTATGAAGGTCGTGGCTTTTATGACCCCGTTTCATTTTGTCATCTAAATACAAATTCGCATGATGAATAAATTTTTGGGAGTGTTGTTTCTATTTGTGCTGTTCTCCTTCCCAACATTAGCTCAAAGTATATCTGGAGTTGTGCTGGCCAAGGATAACAAGGATGCCGTTGGGTACGCAACGGTCAGTTTAATAACAAGAGATAGCACTTATATAAATGCTACTGTAGCCACGGAAGATGGCAAGTTCACACTTGACACTAAAGGATGTACAGATTGCTTGTTAAAAATAATTGCGCTTGGATATAAGCCGTCCACTTTTAGTTTAGACTCTCTTCGTACGGTTTTTTTTATCGAAAAAGAAACGTATCAGCTCAAGGAGGTTGTTAAAAGGGCATCGCGACGCATTGTGAAGATGAACCGTTCGGGTAATCTTGAGGTAAATGTGGCCGGAACACATCTTGCTAACCGAAACAACATCAAAGAACTATTGCTTTCTGTGCCTGGTGTTGTAGAGAGGGACGGTAATATCATAACAATAAGTGGAGCGGCACCATTGTATGTTGTCAATGGCAGAAAAGTACAGTCTTATGCCGAGATAGCGACACTGAGCGTAAAGGACATAAAGAACATTGCTGTAAACAATAACCCTGGGGTTGAATATGGAGGCAACGTGAAAGCCGTTATCATGATTACGACATCAGTTCCCCTTGATAGATTAACTCTCAACACACAGGCAACTGTAAGAAAGAGCAGGGCTTGGTCACATAATGAGTACCTGAATGCTATCTATGCCTTCAAAGATGTTACACTTTATGGAACATTGCAACATGCAAGCTACAAGAAAAAGAGTTTTCAAGACATTGCCTTTTCGTCCATAGACAATACATCTGTGCCTTTATTCCTTAGCCATACTAATTTGGTATCATATCCGAGTGATATACGGAAGTTAAATTATAACTTTGGCGTAGATTGGCAATTGGCATCATCTCACAAACTGTCGCTTATGTTCGACGGATTTGTTTCAAGAATAAACGATACCGGCAACGCTACAAATGATGTAATCAATCGTTCAGAAAGCAAAGTGTCGTTTCATAGTCTTTCTAAACTCAATGATAAGTTGGACTACAAACATGTTGCCCTCAACTACAACTATACCGACAAGCGAGGATTGGCTTTTTCTTTGGCTGCCGACTATGCAGCAACGCATAGCAAGAGAACACAAAATACCGAAGAAGTATTCTCTAACTCCAACGAAGCGACAAACGTAGCGAACCGTGTAACGAACAATTTGTTTTCAATCAACCCACATTTTATCTATCCTCTCCATCAGAGATTGTCTGCCCAATTAGGCGGACAATTCGATTACATCACAAATGAGAATAGATTAGAATATAGTCGCAGCATGCAGAAACGAAACTCTGAAACTAAAGAGCTTATTTCTGCAGCTTATATGGGACTTACTTATCAAGGCAATCACTATCAGGCACAAATCGGTATGAGATACGAGAACACTCGTAACACCTTTCAGCAGGATACACAAAAAACGGAGCAAAACAGCAGCCAGCTTTTGCCGTATGCGTCCTTGTCATTTTCATTAGGCAACACCTCTCACCAAATAAGTTTCAAGTATGATATGCAACGGCCACCCCTCGGATTTATCGGTGGATATAGCTATTATCTCAATCGTTATAAGTTTCAAGAAGGCAATCCGATGCTAAGACCACAGAGAAACAGCACACTTGATTACGCTCTGTCTTGGAATAACTTTTATTTCTCCGCCAAATATCAATACGTGAAGTCGCCAATAATGGCACTTTCTACATTGGTGTCGTCTTCCGATTATGATATGGTCAAAAGTTCGTGGTATAATCTGGAGAAACAACATAACATCACTGTTATGATGAATTACAGCAAGTCATTCGATTGGTACAAGCCATCTCTTACTTTAGCTTATATTCATCATATCAACTATCTTGCAACAAAGCATGAGCATACAGAGACACTCAGTCGGCCTGTGCCATATCTTCAAATGCAAAACACCTTGGTTCTCCCTTGGCTTGACGTTAATGTCAATTACGAATATACAGGGAAAGGCTATTTTAGAGTATTCCTGACCGAGGAAAGACATCTTCTAAACCTGTCCGTACAGAAAAGATTGTTACACGAAGCCCTGTCAGTCTCCCTGTATTGGAATGATGTGTTCAGACAAGACATCTCACGTTATGAAGTATACTATCAAGGGTTATTATTTAGACAGACGGAAGACCAAGATAGACAGATTATAGGGTTGACTGTCTCCTATCGTTTCAACAGCAAACAAAGAAACCAGAAGATAAAGAGCAGCGACCAACTTCTTCGCTTGTAGAATGTACGGGTATTTAATCGCATAATCATGGATTTTGTTAAACAGAAAGTTGCTGTGGACCGTCTTGTTTAGCGATGATTGCTAAACATTACGGAATACAGCCAAATATTGACGTAATACGTAAGAAATGTTCGCTTGGTAAGGCTGGTGTATCTTTACAAGTTGAAAGCGTCTTTCCAGTGGCACATAATGAAGAAAAAGTAAAGAGCACTTCTTCATGTTTTGTTCTTATGTCTTTTGTTCTTTTGTCTACATGGCCGTGTGTATTATGTCAAAACACGAAAGATGAACGTCTTCGTTAAGCCAAATGAACAATGTCGAGCTTGCTCAAACATTGTCATGGCGAGAAAACGCACTTTTCGAGGAACGAGAAAAGAACGGGGCATGACCGAAAGCGTGGGACATGCTTTTAGCGATAGTGCCGTTTTGCCTATGGGCATATTGTAATTG
>NZ_KV815149.1:37981-46647 GCF_001814145.1 Prevotella sp. HMSC073D09
AGTGCCGTTTTGCCTATGGGCATATTGTAATTGGGCATCATGAATCCACAATAGCCGCCCTATTCTTCATATAGTCGTCTAATTTATACTTCTCCATTTCAACAATCCTGTAAATAAACACTTCATTGTTGATGACATATAAAATGGTATTCATGCCTTCTAATTCAGGGCAGAACAATAGATACTTCGGATGTTTACGCATTATTTTTCTAAAAACTTTTGGCGCATTCCTTCCAAGAGGTCTTGAAAAAGTTCTATAACGAGAATCTAAGCCACTATATTCTCCATCATCACAATATACGTATAAACGTCCTTTACATCTTTTGTCGAAATAAAAAAGATTAAAGGCCAGCCTGCTAGTATCTACTTGCAATGTCTGCTTATCTTTCAGTTTTAAATTCAAAACGTAGAGTGGCATTCCTGATTTTACTTCATTTTCAAAATGTCTAATGGCTGGCTCATTCAGAATTTTATGTTTTTGAAGATATTTCAGATACATACTATCAGCTCTATTGAACCACTGAGCGACCTTCATGCTGTCACTATCGGGGCTATACAATAATTTGTACGTTTCTTCTTCATTCTTTTCTAACGACTTTGCATAAGACAAGACGATTTTGTTGATGTAAGAAGCAGAGTCGAGCGCGCTGTAAGCACGCTCAACCTGTTCAATTAATGTCTGAGCATTTGAAATGTAGAAAAACAGACTGCCCATGATGAAAATTAAATATACCCTTTTCATATTTACTTTAATCCTCTTAAAAGAAAGAGCCACAAGTTTTATCAAGCATCAATGGGTAAACAACGGAACATATTCATACACCGTTTTGCGTCTGAACCAGATAAGCAATGGCTTGCCGTCCTTTCCGTTAACTGCTGGGGCATCCATCAATACGCTAAAACCCTTCTTCTTTGCTTGTTTCCCCTTAAAATACCAACGCAACCTTATCGCTCCGCTCGTCTTTATACCCTGTACGATAGCAGTAGAGTCTAGCTTTGTTATGTCTTGTTCGTGAACTATATCTAGACTTTCTATCATCGTGGGAGTCATCATGTTCCCCTCATTATCCGTAAAGCGAATGCTTTGTGGATAAATCGTGTATGGCTGACACACGTAGAATTTGGCTTCAACCTCCAACTCTGGGGAGTGTTTTATCCAAAACAGTAGGCATGTGGGAAAGGCAAAGGGAAAGAATAATGGCCCTGTTGAAATTGCTGCACCTGGTCCTCTTACATTAAGCATAATCGAATCTGGTGCGGTATCGCTGGTGTAAGCTATGTCGTTCACACCATTATAATCTGCCTTCTTCCATCCTTGCGTCTCCGTTATGTAATACGTAGTACGGTATATGCCCGCACACGAGGTAAGACATAGACAAATGAGTACTGAATGCGTAAAATAGAATCTTCGTCTCATATAAGTTACTTGTTTTTATATACAATCCACTGATACAAAGAATCAAAAATGATGTGTCTTAACGGATTCATTATTATATCCGTACCATCATAATGATAAGTGTAAGATGCTTGATTTGGTTTTGTTGTATTATTGTATCGCAAATGTAGCCTATTGAATTTATAGGTTTCTTGCAAAAGATCAAAATTTTGGCTTTTCTCGAAATTAACACTATACTTCGCGTTAGCTCTTTTGTAAATGTTTTTAATTGCATTCCATTTTTCTGCAGTCATGTCGGGTATCTCTAGTTGTTCAGCCTTTGCAAATGGAGATGACATCTGCTGCTCCTTAACATCTTTAGATAGGCCAAGATATTTTTCCACTTCTCTTTGTATTTCATTGCGTCTTACAGCATCCTTCACATAATCAGCTCCTTTACCTAGTGCCCAACCAAGAGTTGCACTTATTGCACCTGTCCCAAAACCACTCCAGAAGTCACCACCAGAGACAAGGGATGTTGCACCACCTATCAAACCACCAGCAGCAACGTTAGAAACACCTTCAAGCCAAATACTCTTCATGTTAATTCCAGATAGCGCATTTCCTACTAAGCCAGAGACGAAACCAATTAACGCGCCCCTACCAATATTGCCACCTGCCATGAGCGAGGACATCGCTCCCGTTACACTTCCCGCTACTCCGGCAGAGATTCCTCCAATAACACTTTGCGACAAAATAGCAGTTTTGGCTAGAGCTCCTGTAATGCCCATACCTACACCATAGCTTACAAGTGCAACGGCAGACATGACCAAGCTGCTTCCTATGTTCTTTAGTCCCCAATCTCCTTTCGTTATTCCCGTTGTAGCATAGTTTACAACAAAGGCTATAATTGCAGGTAAGAACCAAAACTCCCCATCCTTATCCACATACTTCAAAGGATTATTCAAACAATAACTATACCTGTTGAAGTTTTGCGTGAAGTCTGGCATTTGCACGTATGGGTCGGGACTTAAGAAACGACCTAATACGGGATCGTAAAGTCGGGCGTTCATGTTTATAAGGCCGAACCATGGCAGATATTCATGCCCTGTATATCCTCTGTCTAAAAGCAGTTTAGGTTCTTTACCCACAGCGTATAACTGATGCGTGTCAGGATTGCGTAAACGTCCCCACGCGTCATAGCTCAGTTCTTGTCTTAATGTGCCGTCTTCATTGATTATATGAGTGATGTTACCCAAATAGTCGCGCAAGATGTAGTATGTTGAGTCGACTCCAAAATCGTTGACGCATACGGCCAAGGCGTCGTAGGCATCGCCACCCAAATAGAAACGTTCCGTAAAGCTGTTATCTATCTCGTATCTTGCATCGATGTATTGTCTTGTTAATACCTCATCATTACCCTTACGTATCGTCATCTCAGCCCTGTCGCCCTCTGCATCATAACTGAACGAGGCCGAATAGCCGTTCTCCGTTATCTTGTCAGGACATTGGAAAGAATTATAGGTGATCTGCTGTTCACGGGTAGGCACATTATTCCCAATGGGCGTGAAAGCGGTAACCTGATAGGGCTTTGCTGCATTATCATACCCCATCACGCCCATTCCTGGCATTTCCAATACATTGCCATTATCAGCATATTTCACTTGTTGCGTTCCGATTTGGCACAGGCGGTTTAGTTTATCATACCCAAATGTTTCGGTAATATTACGTCTGTTGTCCGTTCTGCTTAGCAAATTGCCCGTTTGCACATCAAAATTATAGGAAATGTCTTGTACGTTACCCGTGGTTTGCCTTGTGGGTAAGCCTATGTTGCTATAGCTATAAGTGCGTACCAGCGAGCCTGTGGCAATTTGTGTGGGCTGGCCTAAGTCGTTTTCTTCAATAAGTTTCCAAACGCTTTGGCGGTCATTAAACTTTACTTCTGTTTTATGCCCGTTTGTGTAGAGATAAGTTTCCTTCATTTCCACACCATTAGGGTTATTTAGCGAATTGTACTTTATGCTTGCAACATTTCCATCCTTGTATGTGAAACCAACGTCAATACCAGACGCGTCGTCTAAGGAATGGGCAACTCGCCCTAAAGCATCATAGCTATAAGATTTAGCTCTCCTGTCAGAATATTCTTCACGCTCTAACTGCCCATCCTTATTATACGTATATGATACGTTGAACTCGGGGCGGTTGATTTGAATGGTTCTGCCGTACTTATCTTTTATGGTAGTTACAGTTTTGCCTCGCGCATCTGTTGCGGTAGAAGTGCAAATACCTGAGTTATCATACTTTTCCGTAAAGGTTTGTTTGCCTGCGCTCGGGTCAGCAATAGCCGTTCGGCGACCGAATCCATCGTATTCGAAAGTGGTTACCACGTTGCCTGGCGCGGTTATCGCACTGGGTTGTCCGTCGGGGCGCAACGTGTAGGTAATGGTTCCGCCAGGGTCCTCCACCTTTATCAGTTCGCCAATGGCATCCGTTGTCTTGGTCGAGGCGATGCCTTCCTTCGTTTCGGTAACGCTCTGGCCAGCGTAACTCCACGTAGTAGTCTTTCCCGAAGCCTCAGTTTGCTTTATGGGGCGGTCGTAGTTGTCATATTCGTAGGTGGTCCACAGCGTGGGCGCATCGCCCTTAAACGGCAAGGATGTCTTTGCAAGCCTGCCCTTATAGTCGTAGGCATTATCCACGAATTGCCACTTGCCGTCGAACCGCATGTTGCCCTTACGCACTTCGCGCTCCAATGCATCGTAATGCACAATGGTCTTGGGTTTGCCCGTAATGGTTTTGGCGATGGTGTACAGACCCTTTCCGCCCCATGCGGTGGTTGTGGTCGTCGTTATTCCATCGGGCGAAGTGGTGGAGACGGGTTTGCCCCACGCATCTGAAATAATGGTGGTTGTCCTGCCCTTATGGTCGGTTATGCGGTGTGCCTGCCCCCACTTGTCGTATTCGGCATAGGTTGTAGTCTGCCCCAAGGCATTTGTTTTTGTCAAGAGGTTATGCCCTATGGCATCGTAGGTATAGGTATTACCTAACAGTTCGGTAACGTTATACGGTGCCGACTTCTCGCTGGTCACGTTTCCGTGGGCATCATACGTCCAGCGCGTTTCGCTGGTCTTGTTGCCGTTGGTGTAAGTTACTTGCCGCTCGGGCATCCACTGGGCGTTATAGGCGTATTCCTCGCGCGTTGTCCAAGTGTTGCCGTCACGCCCTGATGTCGTAGCTTTTGCCAATGGCAACCCGACGAGATAACGATCAGACGTAGTGACGTTACGATAGGTCTGTACAGATTCAGTATAAATATTTCCATTCCCAAAGGATATGCGTTGTCGTGTCGGGTTGTTAAACGCATCGTAAAACAATTGCGTTTCTTTCTTCACACCTGTGAGTTTGTTGGTCTCAACAGAACGCGTCAGTATAGGATTACAGACCCCGTCGGATGTAAACGCCGTTTTTTCATACGTCATGTCCACCTCATGTTCTCGCGTCTCTATGTGCGTAGTAAGCCCTAATTTCTCTATGTCGTGGTACTCACGAGTAAAGGAGTTTGTTACTACATCCTCAACATTCGTTACCTCGAAACCGCGGAACCCCAGCCCCGTACGATGCATCACTGCCCCTTTATAACTGAATCTTCTTCTGTGCACAGGCTTGTCGTCATTCACCACCTCGTCTTCTGTCAATAGGAACAAAGGAGCAGTGAGGTGGTAATAAGGGAAAGTTCGTATCGTGTTAGACTCTTTATAGGGACAACGCTCATCAGTCATACTGCGGTAAGTGTTGCGATGCTTCATTCCATAACTATCGGTCACTTCCCTCAACAAGTTAGACAAAGCTTGGTTGCCCGAATATTTGTAACAGATAGCCTTTCCTTTCTCTATGGTTATCAAATGGCTCACGCTATAAGGGTTGCATACGTTTATAGGGAGAAGTTCCATGTTACTTGGAACAGGCATCGAACTTTGGGCAGTAGTGCTTATCACCCCATTGTGGTTCATAAACAGTCGTGCAACCGTGTCCCTTACACAAAGCAAGTCTGCACAGCCGTCATTATTTACATCGGTCAACAAATAGCGGTCTTTCTGCTCCCTATTGGTTATTGGCATCTCTATGCATTTAAAGCCCTTACCCGTTGAGAGGTAAACAGCCCATTTATTGCCTTTATCAACATAGACAGGTGTGTGAACATAAACAGTTTGGCCATGGGTTGGGCATCTAAGATGTTTTTTAGAGTGAAATGGTTCTATTACCAATAATGCATTACATTCTCTACAAGTGACATAGGAATTCTCACTTGAATAAAACTGTTTCAAGTTTTTATTGCAGTAACGACATTTTTCAGCCACAATGTTCAAGATGGGTTCATTAATCTTACAAAAGGGACAAGTACTAGGCGACCAAACGGGAACATGTCTCCCGATGTTTGAACTGTATGAAAAATCATTTGGAGGAACAATGATGTCCATCTTACCATCCCCATTCAGATCACCAAAAATATTCGAGTGTTTGGAAGGCGCATTAATACCTTTAACGTCAAACAGCTTTACGAAACTCTTTTTGGCAGTTGAATAGCTATATACGTCCAACCCATCCCCTCTATTGTGGCAAAGCTCCATCTTACCGTCGCCATCTACATCCATCGGAAAGACATCCGCATTGAAATCCAAATCGAAAAGCCTTGTCTCACTAATCTTTGTCTTTTCATCTAGGTCTATAAGCGAGAACCACGAGCCTACATAATTGTGCGTAAATGTTTCATTGTGCGAGATGGTTAGCAGCTGTGCTTTACCCGAACCAAGGAAGTCGCCAAAGAAGTAAACACGCGACATCGGGCTATGAAAACGAACACCATCATAAGCCACTCCCTTTACGGCAACATAAAAGGAGGTTGAAGGCGTGTCAAAGTCGCGACACTTATAAGTGGTTATTAATAGTTGTGTGTCTATTGTTGAATAGCCACCAAAGTTAACCTTCACTATTTCGTCCACCCCATCGCCATTTACGTCGGCAGCCTGTATGGTTTGGAATCCATGACCTGTTTGAATTTTCCGGATGATATTGTATAATGATAAGCCAGGTGCAATTAGTATGTCTTGATCTGCCGGATAGCCACTGCCATATTGTACGGCATAGATACCAGAAACTATGTGTGGCCCATTAACCACCGTATATGGACTAAAGGCTCCAGGCATGGTTATCAACCCGTCATTGTAACGTCCGTCAATGAATTTCCCACGAACATAGATGGGCTTAAGCTTGTCAGTCGGTGCGGTGTAACTCGTTATTAAGGTTAGTTCTGATTCACGTCGTAATGAATCGGGAGCGTTATCAGGCCAATACAGGCATTTAAACTTCAGCGGTGCCATCTCCACTCCTCCAGATGAGCATCCTATTTGCACAAGCTGGCTAACGTCTTTCAGTTCGTGCGACAGCCGATAGGTGCAAAGTTCCTCAAAGGTGTTGCCCACCTTGTTGCGCGACACGACACTTTTGAGCAACTTGTCGGCAGCAAGGGCCACACCGCTAAGGTAAACGGTGGTGAAATCTTTGCGCGTCTCGTAGTTGAACAGCATTTCGGCCGTATGCTCCGCCTCGCTTCTCCCGCCATAGGCAATGCGAGAGAGGAAATGACAGTTACCCGACACGGTGTATTCGAAGTTTATCTTATACCCGTTTCTGTCCACCATCTCGGTTATCGGATAAGCGGGTTGCGTTTTGGTGTTGTTCTTAAATCCGAAGGTGGCCGTGTTCCCATTAGGATAGGCCACGGTGAAATAGGCTATTTCCCCGTTCGCAAGGTGCTTCTTCACCAAGATGAAGCCTTGCGAAGTTTCGTAATCGTATTGCGTCAGCGTACCAGTATTGCGCACCAACCTCACCCCGTCGAGCGCAAACGCGCACTCAGCAGGTTTCGACAAGTCTACGGCTGCCGTTTGCCCGTCATAATGTATTGTTTTCCCCACAACATTGATGGCCGAAGCCCCAGTAACGTTCCATCCATAACCAGCCGTCCCGTTACCCCCTTGACTGTTGTAGGCAATGGCCACTTGCGGCGCTTGTCCCTTGCAGGGTGCGGTAAGAATGGGTATGGCGTAGGTCTTCCCGCCCGTCGGCGTAACGCCTTCGGTAAATGGAATCTTACCTACATAATGGTTGCCTTTCTCTGCAACGGATTGCAAGGCTGGCATCGCGCTTCGTAATGCACGTTTCGGCTCTTCCTTATATAATATGGTAGGAGCCTTGTCTTCAATCGGGCCTAAGTCCACTGCTTGGTACTTGTAACGGTAAATAGTATCGCCTTTGGGCGTCACTTCACGTTCAATCACCAAGTTCTTCTCGGGTTTTACGATGGAGTCAATCACAGACTGTTTGTCCATTATCTTGTTTGTTCTTGTTTCTGCGCTTGCTCCAGCAGAGAGAAATATCCCAAACAACCCCGTTAAAAGTATTTTATGTAAATTCGTTTTCATAATGCTAGTTTTTAAGTTATTCCTTAATCACTTTCCACGAGGTGTTTTTGCCGTCTAATCGGATGTGCAGCACATACACGCCCTTGGCATAACTCGCCATGTTCACCTTGGTAACGGTGCCTGCAATGCCACGCCTAACGAGCAGCGCGCCATTCGGTCCATAAAGCGAAAGCTCGCCTTGATTTTCTGTTGAATACGCGTCTAGCGCGATGGTAAGTTCCTCCTTAACGGGATTGGGATAGATGCGCAACTGTTGTTGTGCCAAATGTTCATAGAGAAAGGCAGTGTCTTTTTGTTGCACCATGCTTTTTGCTGCATGCGTTTGCAGCACCACAGTGCGGCTGGTACGGTTGCCGTTGGCATCGTATGCGTAAGAAACCTGTTGCGCCCGCATAGAAACGGCCGACAAAGCAAATGCGGTAATCAGTATAAGTCTCGTCATACAAAAAATGTTTAGAGTTGATAAATTGTTTGAGTAAGCTGGTTAATATTACAAATGCAAATATAGCGATTATTCTTGTTCCATTCAAACATTTTAAGCAAAAAAATATAGAGATTAATGCAGAACAATAAAAAATACCAAGAAACAGGGATGCGCAATAAATAGATTGTACTGGACAAAGATATGATGAAATCTAAAATTCTGCCCATTCGTCTGTGGCAAAACATGGCCATGCCTTAAGTAAAAAGGTAACCTGGCGGGAGTTCTTTCAATACATTCTTTACAAGTTGGAAGCATCTTTCCTGTGGCATACCATGAGGAAAAAGAAGAAGGACTTCTTTATGTTTCTTATGTTCTTATGTCAAAA
>NZ_KV815149.1:46747-47426 GCF_001814145.1 Prevotella sp. HMSC073D09
ATTGTCGTGGCGAGAAAACGCACTTTTAGAGAAATGAGAAAAGAACGGCGCATGGCCGAAAGTGTGGGACATGCTTTTAGCGTTAGTGCCGTTTTGCCTATGGGCATATTGTAATTGGACATCAGGAATCCACAATAGCCGTTCTATTCTTCATATAGTGCCTTAATTTATGTTTCTGCATTTCAGCAATTCTGTAAACGTACACGTCATTGTTGGTTACATATAAAATGGTGTTCATGCCCTCCAATTCAGGACAATACAATAGATAACTTCGGTTGTTTACGCATAAGTCTTCTAAAAACTTTTGGCGCATTCCTACCAAGAAGACTTGAGAAAGTTCTGTAACGATTATCTTGCAAACGATACTCTCCGTCATAGTAATATACATATAAACGTCCTTTACATCTTTTGTTGAAATAAAAAAATAAAGGCTGGCTTATTTGTATATACTTGTAGAAGTCGTCTTGACTTTTAATGTTTCTATAATTTGAGAGGAGTGCAGCACAAGTCAACTCATTGGCTTATAAACTCACGAAAGCCCAACAACTCCCGAAGGCATCAGCTCACAAACTCGCAAACTGAAAAAACATCATCTCAAAATCTTAAATCATTATAATTTATTTTACAATATCGCTCCAAATTTTACTCCGTTCTAGCGAAAATATAGGCCATAAAGTAG
>NZ_KV815149.1:47526-85439 GCF_001814145.1 Prevotella sp. HMSC073D09
GCGAAAATATAGGCCATAAAGTAGGTAAATCGCCACTATTCCTAGCCTTTTACTCCATCCAACATGTTCGTTTTTAAGAAAAAGACCTGCATTTTGCACCATTTAGCCTTTCTAGTTGGTTGCCAACTCGTAGTTTTTCAATCCCCAATTACCTGCTTTTAGCCCCTAAAACTCCACTTTTTAATGGATATTTTGCCCCTTTTGAGCCATGTTTTAGTGGTTAGAAACGGTTTTGTATATACTATTTCAGCTTATATTTATGCTTATCGTCTTGCATTTAGCAGCATTTTGCACTGCGTTTAGCACCAAAATACCTTGCATTTAGCACCAAAACGCACTCCATTTAGCACCAAAATGCCTTGCGTTTAGCACCAAAACACACTCCATTTAGCACCAAAATGCACTATGTTTAGCAACAAATAGCCCAAAATCTGATGCCAAGTGCGGTTTTATGCAATGTGTATTCATTTTGATTGCATTTATCACTAACCCCTTTTTGTATCAGAACCAACCTTCGCGAGAATCGATTTTTTGCGGTCGGGTGGGCGTTTGGTGGATAACGAGGGCACTCATAATGTTAAAATTATTGCTGAAAAGAAGACAAAATCTAATTGACGAGAGAACGAGAATAGAAGTTGACAAGGGAACGAGTTGACGAGAGGATGAGTTGATGAGAGAATAAGTAGATGAGAGGACGAGTTGATGGGAGAACGAGTTGACGGGAGAACAAGTTGATGAGAGAACAAGTAGATGAGAGAACAAGTAGATGAGAGGACGAGTTGACGGGGCGAATTGATGGGAGGACGAGTTAGAATATTGAGAGGTGAATCCATTTTTTCACCTTTTCACCCTTTCACCTTTTCACCCTTTCACCTTTTACCCCGAAGTGGTACGGAGAAATCCTAGTTACCTGCTTTGCGTTAAGAAAACAAGCGGGCCATACACCCTCCCCGTTACTGGCATTATGCCATTGCAGGGAGTTTGTATGGCCCACATACGTTTTTTGTTTGCCTTGTTGTGTTCTGCGTATATTTTAGTTAGATTTTGGGTTTTGTTCCAATACGCCGTTATAAGCGTTGATGGCCGATTGTGGAATGAAGTAAATTACTCGGTAGTCGGTGGCAGAAACATCTTGCATGGGTTGATGCGGCCCAGGGAAACGGCGTGTAAGGGTATCGCCGTTGCGGAACACATCGTAGCTGCGTTCGGCTTGGAAAGCCAGTTCCAACTGTCGTTCCTTGTCTACTAAGGCTTTGGCCGTGGTAGCGTTAAATTGGGCGGCCGTGTAGCTTCCGCCAACGATGGCACGTTCGCGAATGGTGTTAACATCGGCCATTGCCTTGGCGATGTTGCCCAACTTAACGTTCGCCTCTGCACGATTGAGATACATTTCGTCAAGGCGCGACACGATGGGTGAGTACAATTGGTTTTCTTTACCACCCTGCCGAGAACACTTAACCACATAGAACATGGGGTAAACGCGATTGAGTTTCATTTCATAGTCGAGCACGCCACGATAGGTTTGCCCGTCGTAATTGATGGAGTAGAGGCGTTGCGTTGCGTCTATGGGTGTCAGGGGGATGAGATTTTTCCTCTTCATCCCAGACGAATCGCATACCAATTTTCCATCAGGTTGGCGCAAATAAGGCAGCTGCACATAGTTGAAGTTTACCTGAGTGCCATTTGCATCGTACACGTTTTTGATGAAACGGAACATTGGCGTGAACTTAGTTGTATCGTTCTTAACATATTGCGGCTCGATAAACTGGGCACGAATGTCGGTGTATTTCTTGTTGAACCAATCGTTCTGTCCTGTTTCGTTGAGCAAATCGAGATACTTGGCAGAGGCATACATCTCACCCCAACCCATGCCACCGATGTTAGAGTACATGCCTCCGATGGTGTAATGGTAAAGGTCGTCGGGGAATTCAGAGTCTACCCGCTTCACCACGAATATGTTTTCGGTGTTGTTTTCTGGTTCTAGCGTATTGCTCTTTCCATAGTCGTCGCGACTTAGCAACTTAAACTTGCCAGAGTCGATAACCTTTGTTGCATATTCAACACTCTTCTGTGCGTAAGTGGTGTTGGGCGTTTCGTAAGTGCCGCTCATATAGAGGTAAATTCTGCTAAGCATGGCCCAAGCAGCCTCTTTCGAGGCGAAGATACACTTCTCGCCTTCGTGTAACTCTTGTGTCATCAACGTTGCTGCCTTCTCCAAGTCGTTAATGGCCTGCTCGTAGGTTTCTTTTACGGTAGAGCGTTTGGGCAGAATGGCGTTGGCTGGGTCGGCAGGCGTACCGTTTACGATGGGCAGTCCCAAGTTGGTTTCGGGGCTTTGAGCGTATGGTCTGCCATAGGCGCGACAGAGATAGAAGTAAATCATGCCGCGCAGATAATAGCATTCGCCCAACTGCGTATCGGTAACGGCATTCTTTCCCTCGGGTATTGCCTTGATGATGTTCGATGCTTGGGCAATCACCTTATAGCTATAGTCCCAGAAGTTTTGCAGTCGGTAGTTGTTGGGTGTGCGCGAATATGAGATAAACTCGTAGAAGGCATCGGTGGAGGTTCCGCGAATCATCATGTTGTCGCCAGCATACTCGCCACAACGATACATGGGATCTGACCACGTTTTGAGGTATCCGTAGCAGCCGTTAAGCAGGTAAGGGAAACTCTCTTCTATGTTCTTGTTTATCGCTTCTTCGTCCATCATGTATTCGGGACGGCGCTCTACGCTGCACGAAACCAATGCGATAGCTGCCAATAGCAGTATATATATCTTTTTCATAGGGCTGTATATTTTTTAGAATGTTACGTTAACGCCGAGCATAAACTTGCGTACAGAAGGATAAACACCTGCGCCCGTAGAGATGGCGAGTGCGGTGGAGCGTTCGCCAGAGGCGTCTCTGCCATTGTCGGCAGCGGGCAATTCGGGGTCTACGCCCGAGTAGTCTGTGATGCAGAACAGGTTTTCGCCGCTGACGTAAACGCGCAAAGCCTTTACGATTTGGCTTTTAAGGTAGAAGTTGTAGCCCAAAGTTATGGAGCGTAGCTTTAAGAAATCGGCACTTTCCAGATAACGTGTAGAGGCTTTGTTGGAGTTGGTCGGATTGTTATAGCTTGCCCGTGGGTGTGTGGCTATGTCGCCTTTTCTTTGCCATCTGTTCCTTCCCTTTTGCAAGCGGAATTGGTTTCGGTCGGTATAGGCACCATCCGAGTCGTACTCTTGGCGCGAGTAGTTATAGATGTATGCGCCTAAGGAGTAGCCGAACACGGCGTTGAGGTCGAAACCTTTGTAAGTAAGTGTTGTAGAGAAACTGCCGAAAACACTGGGCGTAGCACGCTTGTCGAGCGCCACTTGGTCGGCCTCGGCATAGTTTTTTGTAACAACGCGGTTGCCGTTGGCATCGGTAGTGAACCATTGTGGTGCACCTGTTTCCGGGTCGACACCTGCCCATTCGCGTAGGTAATAGGTGTCGGCACTCAGTCCTGGACGCAGCAACGTGTTGGTGGAGCCTGCAATGCCGTCGTCTTCTATTATTTGGTCTCTGCCGCTATACAGTTTCTTTATCTTGTTAGAATTGGTAGATAGGTTGGCGTCGAAGGTCCAAGTAAGGTCTTTGTTCTTGATGATGTCGGCCGAAAGCGTTGTTTCGAACCCCGTGTTGGTTAGTTCGCCAATGTTCTGCCAGATGCTAGTAACGCCCATAACGCCCGAAATGGGTACGGCGAAGAGCAGGTTGCTGGTGCGCTTGTGGTAGAAGTCGAAGGTCATGCGCAAGCGATGGAACATGTTCAGGTCTAGTCCCAAGCCTGTGGTGTAGCTCTTTTCCCATGTTAGTTTTTTGTTTGCTAACTGCGAAATCACTGCCCCTGGCACTCCGTTGTAGCTTGCACGCAGGCTGTATAGTCCGTATTGGGGATAGAGGCTGTTAGGACGGCTACCCACAGAGCCATACGATGCGCGTACCTTTAAATAGTCTACGTGTGGCACTTTGAACCATTCTTCGGCCGTGGCAACCCATCCACCGCTCACAGAGAAGAACGTTCCGTAGGCTGCATCCGCGCCAAAGTTGCTTGCGCCATCGGTTCTGAGCGACAGCTGCAGCAGGTATTTGTCGGCATAGTCGGTGTTGAGGTTGGCGAAGAACGACTGAACGGCCCACTCGTACTTGTTGCCCTTAACCGATTTGGGGGTGGAGGTGACGTCTAATTGGGCGTAACCAGGCACCAATCCTTGGCCGTCGCCGCTGTGGAAACGATATTCGCCATCGTTAAATTCGTAGCCTAGCATTAAGAAACCGTGGTATTTGCCGAAGTTGCGAGTGGCTTTAAGCAGTTGGTTGGTATAGCGGCGGGTGTTCGTGCTTGTGCTTTCGCTTACGCGCCCTTCATCCTTTGCGCCCGAAGTGCGTGGGTCTACGTAGCTTTTGTCGAGGTGCGAGGCCCAACGATAGCTGTTGACCGACGAGAATGTGAGCCAGTCGGTGAGGTACAGGTCGAAGTCGAAATTGCCATTAAAGGAGTAAGAGTCGTATTTGCTCCAGTTGTATTGCAGTTCGTATAGATAGTTTGTCGAGTTGCTGTTCACCCACGACGATGAGTAGTTGCCTATGATTTTGCCGTTGGCATCGTAAGGGCTATCCCAAGGCAACATGGAGTACATGGCGTTGATGGAGCGTTGACGGTCGTCGATTGCTCCCTTGCTGCCATTTATTGCAGGGCGAATGGCAATCCAAGAATAAGGACGGAAGTTCAGTTTCACCATCGTGTTGTAACGTGTGTAGTCGTATCCGCGTACGGCTCCGTTTTCCTTATACACGCCACCTGTGAACACAGCACTGAGCTTTTCGCCGCCGCTGTTGATGGTGAGGTCGTAGTTTTGTACGTTACCGGTGTGTGTGGCTAGTTTCCACCAATCGAAGTTGCTTTCGCGGAGTTTCTCGTTCCAACGTGCGAAACTAAGTTCAGCCGCGTTGCTGAATGATTTGTAATAGTCGTACAACTCGGCTCCGTTCATCATCTTCACGTTTCCGTTGTTTAGGGTGGATATGCCTGCCTTGGCCGAAAAGCTGATGCTTGTTTTGCCGGTTTGGGTTCCTTTGGTGGTAACAACGATGACGCCGTTGGCTCCTTGCGAGCCATATATGGCTGTTGAGGCGGCATCTTTCAGTACGGTAAGTGTCTCGATGTCGTTGGGGTTGATGTCTCCTGGGTCTTTGCCCACGATAACACCGTCGATAACCCATAACGGAGCAGTGCTGCCGTTGATGGTAGATTTACCGCGAACGATGATGGCGCCGAATGAACCAGGCTTGCCCGAACCAGGCATAACATTCAGTCCAGGCACCTTTCCTGTAAGCATGTTGGTTACGTTGGCGGTGGTTACGTTGGTTAGTTCCTTACTGCCTATGCTCTGCATAGAACCGGTAAGGCTGTTGCGCTTTTGGGTGTTGTAGCCCACCACTACCGTTTCGTTTAGCATGGTGGCCGTAGAGGTCATGCTCACGGTAAGGTTGTTGGTGGCTCGCACTTGCATTTTCTCGTAGCCCAGCGATGTAACTACAAGTTGATCGCCTGGCTTGGCATCAATGGTAAACTCGCCATCTAGGTTTGTTACAGCTACTTTTTTCGTGCCGTTAACCGTGATGTAGGCTCCTGTTAGTGGCTCGCCCGTTTGCGAATCAATTACTTTTCCTTTGATTGTGGAGGTTTCTGTCTGCGCAGTTGCTGTGTTGTTGGCGTATGCTCTGTGTGTGGCAAATGGGCAGCACAACAGAGGCAATGCTAGTAACAGCATCCTCCCAAGGTTCGTTTTTCTCATTGTCTTCACGCTTTTAAAGGTTTTGTTATTGTTAAGAGTATTTTGTAGTAGTGTTAAGAGTATGGCTTTGTGTGCCGTAGAATGTTAGATGGGTGCAAATTTATAGCATTTTTTTTAATCTACACTAGTTTTGTTTTATTTAACACAAAGGGGCGTGTGCTTTCTTGTTTCGTTGCGAACAGGGTAACTTAAAAACAGAACCGTTAAGGCGACAGAATGAATGTGGGTAGAGGTTGGGTGGTGATGAATATGCCGTAAGCCATGTACTACTAAACAAGTTAGGTTTACCCAGTGACAGAAAAATAGGGTTACTCCCTTTTGTTAATTGTGGTTTGCGTAATTATGCAATGGTCTTAGCTTTGTTTTTTCCTAATGCTATTTAGTAGATTGGTGATAAAACATTGGTAATATTACTTCTTTCTGCGTATATTTGCATTAATATACTACTTAAAGTTTATGGGATGGAATAAGTTTTTAGCTACCCTGGCAATGTTAATTGTAAGTAATGCTGCATTTGCAGAGCGCGAACAAAGCTTTTTTATAGAATTATTTGGGGCCTCTACCTCGTTAGGGATTCATTATGATTCGCGTTTCAGTGATAACACTCGGTGAGGAGGAAGAATAGGAATTGCTTACACCTATTCTCGCTCACAAGATTTCTTTGAGTCAGCTCCAGAGAGAACTCGTGGATGGAGTTTCCCCATAGCTGTAAATTATCTTATAGGCAATGGTAGGCATCATGGAGAAATTGGCATTGGGATAAGCTATGGACTTTACAGCTGTATGTATCACGACAAAGCGGGAAGAGAAGTTCAATATGATACGTCTGGTTCTTTTGGCTTTTTAGATTTGGGCTATCGTTATCAATCGGAGAAGGGAATTATGGTGCGAGTAGGGCTTAGTCCAGGCGTAGCTTTGAAAGCGTATGACGAATCAGGGCTAAAAAATAAAGTGTTAATCGTGCGGCTGTATTCTATCCGTATGTAGGCGTTGGATATAATTTTTAATGAAATAGAAAACGTACGAGAGCGAAAGAGATACTTATTGGCAGCTTTTCTAGGATTGTCTGTGTGTGCTTGTAGTGCTGAGGATATTGCTGTATGGGTGGAAAAACATCATAAAGGTGTAGCCTAAAATGATTATCTCTTGGTTTCTAGAAGGCACACTTCTCTATTTTAAGCAATTGAAAATGCCACATGTTTTAGGACATGTGGCATTTTATTTATTTTCTTTTAGCCTTGTTGTTAAGCCTTGGTTTGCTATTTGTGTGTTTGCAAGCCAACTAACTAGCCAATGGCTTAGAATCTATATCCTACGGTGAACAGCATCTGGTGGCGTTTGTTGCTAACAGATACGGCAGAGGCTTCGTTTGTTAGGGGCTTTTTGGTAGTTGGGTCTACTGTTGTCAATCCGTTGGTGAAGGGATAGAACTCTCCATCGGTTGTGCTGTATTGATAAGCTAGGTCGGCCGACCATTGTTTGCCGATGAAACCCACGCCGAGAGTCATGCGGTTGGTGCTCTTCCAATTGGTGTAGTCGGCAGCCGAACTGTAATACGAACCTTCCGAGTTGAGTGTGCCGTCTTTAAAGGCATCTTTTTTGTAGGCGGGCGATACGTAATTGTAGCCAGCACGTACAGCAACCTGCGGCAGCACCTTATATTCCATGCCCAACTTCAACGTGGCAACGCCGTTAAGCGTTCGTTTGGCATGGTTGTTCATCACCTTATCGCTGGCCGATGTTTCGTGCGTATAGCCATAATAGTCTTGGTATTCGCCATCAATATAGCGGTTGTCCATCGTTGCATAGTCGGCATAGCTAACCGATGCACCCAATGCTAAGAAGTTACCAACGGTGTGGCCTAAGCTAGCTCCGAAGGTCCAAGGTGTGAAAAGCTTAAAGTTGTAGCTCTCGGTGGAGCGCCCATTGCTGTATCTGCCTTGGTTTTCTCCTTCGTTTAATATGGTGGTGTAGTTCTCCGTCTTTAAGTCGTACCATGTAGGCGAGTTAATGGAAACACCAATACGGAAGGGCGAGCCTTCTATGGGGCGGAAGATTGCGCCTGCACTAAGGTCGAACCCCGTTCCTGTAACCTTTCGTTCGTCGGCTATGGTTGCTGTTCCTATATATTTATCAGACTTGTTTACGAGGCTTTCAACATATTCGGAATAGCCCTTGTAATTAACGGTGCGCAGGCCAAGTGTAAGTCCTAGGTACACGCGTTCGTTGACATTGCCGCTGATGTTGAAGTCGTAGTTGCCGATATAACCATGTTGCGAACGATTAAAGTCGTAGCCGTTGGCTGCATCGTACATAGCGTCCCCTGGTTTAGCGGGTATTAAACGTGAGTTCCAATACAGATAGTCTAGTTGGCCATAGTTTCGAGACACGTCGAAGTTTTTGGGATTACTTTCTGCATAGCCGATATACACATCATTATGCTTTGGATCTTGCCTTATATTGTAGCCTCCATTGTACAGCGAGCCGCGCAAGCCTTTAAGGTAAGCTTGTTTGCCCAACGAAGCATCGCTTAGCTTGCCGGCCGCGCTAAGGAAGTAATTGAAGTTGGTTCCCTTGCTGAAATTGAAGGCGAAGTTAACGAACGAACGTTCGCCCATGCGCATTGAACGGTAGAAACCTACTTGGTCGAAACTCATTTTTGTGGCTGAATGCCCTAGGCGGGCGTTGGCGTCGCCTTGCGATATGAATCCGAACGAGAGGTTTACGCCCGATTTACGGTACAAACCGATGCCGGCGGGGTTGGTTCGGATGGTAGAGAGGTCGGCTCCTAATGCCTCCATTGCACCACCCATGCCTACATATCTAGCTGTTCCGTTGAGGTCGTTGCCTAGTAAGCGGCTATTCTCGTAGGTTTCTTGGGCCATTGCTGGCAGGGCAAGCAAGGCCGAGCATATCATTAAATATCTTGTGTTCATAAATACTTCTTTTATCGTTTCTCTAAAAGTGCGTTTTCTCGGCATGACAATGTTCGAACAAGTTCGGCATTGTTCATTTGGCTTAACGAAAAACGTTCTGTTCTCTTTCACTGCATGTTATCTGCAAACTGACTTACCGTCTGCCGCCGAAGGTTACTCCCCCTGAGGATGAACCGCCGCCAGAGCTGCCGCCACCAAACGAACCGCCACCCCTCGACGAACCTCCACCGCCGAACGAACCACCACGCGAACCACTGTCGTAACTGCGAGTGGGCGGGTTGTAGTTGCGGTTGTTGTCGTACGAACGGGTGTTATAGAAGTCGCCGTTGCTGCTGCGTTCGTAGCTGTTGCCATAGCTGCGGCCCGACGAGCGAGTGTTGTCGTTGTATTGGTAACGATAGTCGGTGCGGTCTCTTGCTGCTCGCGAACTCATGCTGCCATGATTACGCGTGCCTGTTACGCCGCCATAAGAGTAGTAGCCCGGCGAATAATAATAGCCGCCATAATTGTAGTAGGGGCTGTAATATCCATAGTATGGGCCGTAGTAGCCGCCATAATAGTAGGGCGAACGCCAACCATAGCCGTAATAGGGATAAGCCCAATCGTTATACCAATAAGAATAATAACCGCGCCAACGGGGGCCATAACCGTAGTAGAATGGGTCGTACCAATCCCAATCCCAACGTGAGTAGCCGTAGTAAGGCGAGTAAGCATAGTAGCCGAAGAACCACGGATCGTAGAAACGGCTAACGCGACGGCTATAATAATAGTCGTCGTCATCGTAATAGTCGCGTCTGTCTCGCCAGTCTCGTCGCGAACGGTCGCGGTCCGAAGACATGGCGCTAACGTCTTCTTCAACGATGACGTTGCCTAGCGAGTCACGCCTGATTTTTTGGTAGCTGCTGCCGTTTCGGTTGCGCCGGTTGTACTCGTCTACATTCCTGTTCGACCCCGAATAATATACATCGGCATCGCGTTCCCCCTTGTCTTGATATTCTTTGTTAATCCTGTCTGATTTTTTAGGTACGAAATACACATCGTCTGTTTGGGCCATTGCCGTGAATGTCCCCAGTGTCAAGCCGATTGCCAATAATCCTAATCTTTTCATGTCAATGTTCCTTTCTGCCAAAGGCAAGTTGTTACGTTGCAAATTTACTAATGATAGTTATGCAAATATAAGGATTTTCCCTAACTAAAAGGGGGATTTTCCCTATTTTTTTAGTATTTTTGCGAGGCACGTCCGACTAGTCGGGCTAGTCGGACTGGTCGGACTGGTCGGAAAAGTCCGAAAGGTCAGACCGGTCGGACAAGTCGGATTAGGAGGCTTGTTTGACATTACTTAAAGATAAAAGCACATCTATATATGGAATATCTCAAAGCAGTCTTCACGCTGAACGTGGCGGCAGAAGACATGGATGCAGCCAAAGACCTGCTTGCCGACCTTGCTGCGGCGGCTGGTTTCGAGGCTTTTGAAGAAACGGATGATAAGTTGGTGGGTTATGTTCAGCCGCAGTTGTTAGACAAGGGGGCATTGGATGAGGCTATCGCCGACTTTCCCATTGCCTCGGCAAGCATTGCCTACGAAATGGTTGAGGCCGAAAATCGCAACTGGAACGAGGAGTGGGAGGCCAACGGTTTTGAACCTATATGTATTGATGGGCGTTGCATGATATACGATGCGCGACATTATTCGCAGGCCGACTTGCCTGTGGGGTTTGACCTGCAAGTGGCCATCGAACCGCGACAGGCCTTTGGAACGGGCGCACACGAAACCACTCGGATGGTTGTTGCCCAACTGCTGAGTATGCCTTTGAAAGGCAAACGCATACTAGACTGCGGCTGCGGAACGGGCATCTTGGGCATTGTGGCTGCTAAATTGGGGGCAGATAGGGTGTTGGGATACGATGTTGATGAGTGGAGTGTGGACAACAGTCTGCACAATGCCGACCTGAACGGTGTGCAAAACATGGCTGTGCGCAAGGGCGACGCCACGACATTGAACGCCGGCGACGGACTGTTTGACGTGGTTGTGGCCAACATCAACCGCAATATTCTTTTGGCCGACATGCCCCGTTGGGTGCAAATGATGGCGCAAGGGGGAAGGATTGTGTTCAGCGGATTTTACCAAACGGACATACCGATGCTTGTTGAGGCGGCTGCCGACTTGGGGTTGAGGCTCATTTCGGAGCGCGAACAGGAAAATTGGGCGTGTTTAACGTTCTGTAAAGAATAACTAAGCGCTACGGTTAAGGGCCGAACAAAGGCACGATGCCTGGCGTGTGGGCATTGTGTAGACGTGGCGTTTGGCGTTATTTCATCAAGTCTTTCATGAAACTATCAAGGTCTTCATCAAGGTTTTGGAGCAGCTCTCCCGTGATGATACTTGTGTCGTCGTCAACGAGATGTAGTTCTGCCACATGGTTCTTCTCGTCATCTTCAAGTACAAAACTGAATGGCCTGAGAATGCCCATCTGTTCTACCACGTTGTTCAGCTTTCGTAAGCAGCTTTGCAGAATGTGTGTAACGCTGTGGTAAAAGTGTTCGTCCTTGCTTTCAATCCACTGCTCTACCACGCAACGAGTTATCTCCCTGTCGTCGTCGTCGAAAGCAAGCAGCTCGCCTGAGTCTTGCGAAACCCTGATGTGGATGTCGGTGAGTACGGTGTCGTTTTCTTGGTTAGGAAACTTTTGCGCTATCTTGTTGATGGCGCGTTCCACCTGCATGATGGTTTGTTCCGTAGCTTTCATAATGCAAATTGTTTTAATGGTATTGCAAAGATAGTAAAAAACCGCAAAGGCAAGCGTGTTTGTATAAAAAATGTTCGCCTTTTAAGGATATTTCTTTTTGGCGGTAGGGGGATGTTGTGCCTGCGATGTTGGGTTCGAGTTGATGGCTAACGGCCGGCAATTCTGCACCACAGCTCCGCGTTTCTACCGCGAAACGGCATTGGTACATGGTGCGAAAGCTCTTAACGGGAAACTCATTGAAATGCGCTGAGGCCTGTTACATCGGTATAAAAAAGGGCGGAGCTAAGCGCAGCTCCACCTTAAAGCGTGTTTCCTTGCGGTGTGGGGTAGGGGCCGTGTTTGCCCCTTATGGGCTTAGTTTTCCCTTCCGCAGCATTTTTTATACTTCTTTCCGCTTCCGCAGGGGCAGGGGTCGTTGCGCCCAACCTTAGGTTGATTTAAGTTGCCCAAGGGCATTTCAAAACCGCTGTCAAAGGGAGAGTCTATGTCGAACCTGGGGGTTGCAGAGGTAAAGTGGGCATTCGGTCGCAGTCGTTTGCTCGCTATCTGTTCTGGCGAATACCCATTGAAATGCGGACGAGGAACGTTGTTTACGAATGTGGTGATGATGCTTATGTCTTTGTCGCTGGGTAACTTACTTTGTGGAAATACCTCAATAATTTCGCTTAACAGTTTTCCGTTAGGCATGCGCTCTTCTTGAATGCGGTGGAAAATTTGGGTAAAATGCACAAAGGCTTCATCCTCACTGAACCCCTTTCTCGTTAGTAAGTCGAAGAAATCCTGTTCTTCGGCGTTTATGGGGCGAATGAAAGGGTAGAGGCCGCGCAGCATTAAGTCGTCGAATGAAAGTTCGGGGCGGTCGTCGTCCTCCAAATCGCTTTTGCCTAGGTTGGGCATGTCTTTCAGTCGCGGCGTACACAATGTACCGCCTTGTTTGTCCCAAGAGGCGGCACAGGTAAAGATTTTCGTCAGTATGCTGTGTTCAAAATAGATGTTCACGAACATACCCATTTCTTTTCCCATCTCTTTCCGCATTCTTTCCGACAATATTTGGATGGCTTTTTTGCGGCT
The DNA here is from genome assembly GCF_001814145.1 of Prevotella sp. HMSC073D09. NCBI lineage: Bacteria > Pseudomonadati > Bacteroidota > Bacteroidia > Bacteroidales > Prevotellaceae > Prevotella > Prevotella sp. HMSC073D09. The sequence continues at coordinate 60,105 of NZ_KV815149.1, forward strand.
AATCCATCCCACCGTGTTCATCAGTCCCACCAGCAAGGTCTCCAAGGTAAACTCGGCTAACGTCAGCTTAGCGATGATGGTGGGGCGGATTAGTGGTTGCAGAACCTCTTTAAGGTCGTCGTATATAGCTATATATTCGCCCTCCTTGCCGTCTATCGCTGTGTCCATAACGATTCTTAGCCAGTTTAAGGTGGGCGGTGTGTGGCTGTAATCAACCCTCACCAACTTTCCGTTTACCATTTCTTGTAGTAAATACAAGTCGCGCATCGGAAATCCTAGCAGCCATTCCTCGGGGTGTTGGGTAACAAATTTGTAGATGTCTTGCTGCATTTTCTTCATCGACGATGCCCTAGTCGCCTTAATGGTGCTTGGCGCGCCGAGGAGGAAGGCTTCCTGTTCTAGCATGTTTGGGTTCATTTCGCCCAGTGCCTTTTTGTATGAAGTTGGCTCAAGGTCAAAACCACTGGGCTCGAACAGAAAGTCGTCGGACACATACAAGTCTAGCAACTCTTGGTACGTGTTTTCTATTTCGTTAGTCACTCTGTTCAGTTCTTCATCAATTTCCACATCAAATACGCTGTTTAACAGTGCGGCGCAGGCTGGTGCGGCTGTGCTTTGCACGTATGGCGTCAAGTCTTTGGTGGTGCATTCGCCTTGTACCCCCAAGTCTTTGAAGGCTTCGTATAGCATCTTTGTGGGCACATCCATGTTCTTTGTGCTGCCCACTTCGGTGAGGGTGGCTGTTTCGCGTGTTACATTCACCAGTGCGAATAGTTTTTTGCCCCTTCTCAACTTGAAAGTATCCAGTTTTTTTAGTGCTTCTTGAAACTCTTTAAATGTCATTGTTCTTGTCATTGTTGTTTGCGGTTGTATCAGTTTTTGTTGGCTTAGTGCTAACACTAAGCCTTTTTGTGGGTAACACTGCGGTGTATACGCGGTGACATACATGTTAATGGGGCAGCCCTGTCCGCATGTGCGAAGTTACAAAATTTCTTTCATAGTTACAAACTTCTTACTCGGTTTTGTTGTGTGCCGAATGGCTCGCCGCGTTGTGGCCGATGGTTAAGGCCCATCACCAACTCACCAATTCATCAATTCACAAACTCCTCAACTCGGAAACTTACCACCTCACAAACTCCTCAACTCGAAATCTTAAATTGTTATTATTAATTTTACAAAATCGTTCTAATTCTCACTCCATTCTAGCGAAAATGTCGGCTATAAAATAGGCAAATAACCACAATTTCTAGCCTTTCACGTCTTTTGTCTTGTCTGTTTTTAGGAGCAAAACCTGCATTTTGCACCATTTTGCCTTTCTAGTTTGGCTGCCGTCTCGATATTTTTCAAGCCCAATTACGCACTTTTAGCCCCTAAAACGCCACTTTTTAATGGCTATTTTGTCCTTTTTAGTCCTGTTTTTAATGCCTCCAAGAGGTTTTATTTATACCTTTTCAGCGTATTTTTATGCTTTTCATCTCGCATTTTGCCGCATTTCATCTTGCATTTAGCATCAAAACGCATTGCATTTAGCACCAAAACGCACTGCGTTTAGCGGCATATTGCACTGCGTTTAGCATCAAAACGCACTCCATTTAGCAGCAAATAGCCCCAAAATCTGGTGCAAATGGCAGTTTTCTAAATAAAAATTCATTTTGCCTGCATTCACAGACTACCCCTTTTAGCATCAAAACAAACCTTCGCGAGAATCGATTTTTCGCAAGATTGGCGATTGGCCATGAATTTCGCAGCCATAGTGTTAAAATTTATGCGGAAAAGATTACATTGTCGGGCGTGCCCTAAAAGTTTCCATGCTTGTGTCTTTTCTCCTTTTAAGCCCGCTTTTCACTTTATTTTTAGGACCAGCCTAAAATAAAACAACAAAGTCGACGTTATTAACTACAAAGAAACCACTAAACCTAAACCATGAGTTTTATTGCTACCATGACACTAAGAAAAGCAGGCCGACTAAATGAGGCCTTGCAACAAGCCAACGCCGATTGGCAACAAGAGAAAAGCCCACATGCATGCATGGCTATGTTTTGGGTGCAGAAAGACATCTGCGACTGGCTAATCAAAGAACAACGATTGGACGAGGCCAACCAGCGCATCGCCCTTTTGGAACAGCTGCAACCCCTGATGAACGACACGGAGGGCATTGCCAGCAAGGCTATCGAACGGCTGAAAGAACACGCCCTGCCCTTTTATCCGCAGATACGGCACATCGAACAAATGAGTAAAGACGGCTGCGAAAGGGTGGCATACGAGGCCTTGCTGCCGTTTTTGGGCGAAGACTTGCCAACTGCCTTGCACGAAAGAGTGGGCTGGGTGGTGTATCGCTATTTGAAACGCCTGCCATCCGAATGCCAATCTGCTACGGCACGGAAGGCTTTACTGAACTATATCATGCTGAAAAACCAACGCCCTTCTTTACTTCACTCGCAAATGTTGCTGATGGCCATCGCGGTAAAGGAGCGGTTTGCCGACTTTAAACTGCTGAATTTTATCGCTGCTTGGGACGTGAATACCTTTGCCAAGGCCGACTTCCAGCCCTCGCAAAACGAGGAGCAAACGTTCCGTCCACTGGCCGAACGCGTTGTGGAGCATTGTTTCGGTTTAGGTTATGGCTTGCAAGAAGTGCTCAATACATTCTTGCCTAACGTGCGTTTTACAGACGAAAAGGTGAAAGAACTCTATGCCCGAAGTAAATATTTCGCAATAATCAAGCTGCAAAAGCAAGACGAAACGGCCGCCATTGGTTTGGCTGAACATTATGTGCAGACGATAAGCGGAGCACTTGTGCGCAACGAATACCATTCGGCCATTCTCCATTTCTACCTTCGACATCTGCCCAAAGCCCATCAGCGACAGGCATTGCGGTTTGTTAAAGGGTGGGGAATGGGCAATTTCAGGGACGAAGACTGGCTGCGCGCCACCAAAGACGACCGCCGATACCCTGCATTGGTAGAGAAAACACTTGTTGCTTTGCTGTCGGCATGCGAGAAACACGAACTGAGAAGGCTGAACGAGCGGCCACCCGCCATCCTGCAAAAGGCTCTTGATGCCTATGCCGACAACGAAAGCTTGATGCGGCTATGGGTGAAAGTTAAGTTGGCTGCGTGTAAGGACCACGAGGCACTTGAAACACTTCGTTGCCTAATACGTAAGCAACAACGTTTTTACTTATGGAAGGAGCTGGCCGACATTACACCAGACGAACAGCTTAAACTATCGGCTCTGTGTAAGGCCATATTGCTGCAACCCAAGGACGAGTTCTTGGGTAAGGTTCATTTCAGGCTGGCCTTGTTGCTTAAAGAGCAGGGCTTGTTGTCTGAGGCTCAAGCGCAGATTAACGCGTATGTGGAAACCTATCGGCGAAACGGCTGGACGCCAACACCCGAAATGCAGGCCCTAGCCAATGCCATGCCGCCAGGCATCACGCCTTGTGCCGATGTTTCGGCTTTCTATAACGCCCACTTAGATGCTGCCAACGACTTCTTGTTCCCCGATTTGCATTGGAACCTGCTGGTGGTGATGAACTTCTTTACGCAAATTAATCCCAAAACGGGCCGAAAAACAGACAAGGTGGCCTTGGCCGATACCAATGGAAACACCCTTTCTGTTAATCGTAAGCAATGGCCAAGTGGACACAGCTTGGCGAAGTTTGCTTGCGTTGAGGCCAAGATAGCAGTAGAAGGCAAACGAAAAAACATCGTAGCCATGCGCCCGTCGGCTGCCAATGGTCAGGATATTTGGCACTTGGAAACCGTGCAAATCGTTCGGGCAGACGAACAAAGACAACGCTATGTGGCCAAGAATGAGGCCGGATTAACGTTTGTCGTTCCTTATTATATAATAAGGAGTAGGGTGGATTGTGGAATAAAGGCACGCCTCTGGTGGGTTGATGCCGCAACGAAGGAGGGTAAAGGCATGCGCCGAACGATAGCGGTAGAGTTTGTTGATGCAGGAAACAAACCTAAACCGCACCCAGAAAAGAACGTTTGATAGCATGGCGTGTGTTGTTTTTGTTAATCTTTCGCCCGTTAATTTGTCGGACGGTGTCGTTACCTACTTGTAAGGGCGCAGGTTCGACAGCCATTATGTGCAACGGCACTTTTTGTCGACATGTTGTCAGAAGTTTACAAGGGTGCAGGTTTAACAGCCATTACGGCTAATAACTTTTTGGTCAACACGCCGTCAGAGGCTTTCAAGGGCGCAGGCTCAACAGATTATTTGCACACATTCTTAAATGTAATACTCTGCTGCATCTACCATTCCCGCTCGTAAGGCGTATTTTGTTGCTTCATGAATATTGTTCACATTCAGCTTGCGGAAGATGTTCTTGCGATGGGTGTTAATGGTATGAAAGCTAGAAAAACGTTTTTCGGCAATCTCTTTTGTGGTCAATCCTAGGGCAATGTCGCGTAACACCTCCATTTCTGTTTTTGTAAGTTTCACCCGTTCCACTTCTTGCCATTGTTCATCGGCCATTTGCACAAGGAGCGCATAGTGGTATGGCTCTCCGCGTAGGGCATCGTGCAGGGCTTGGCGAATTTGCGGAAGGGGTGCGTCTTTGAGGATGAGGCCAAAGCGCGGGCCGCTTGCAACGACCACACGTACGAAGTCGCTGGTAAGCGTTTCGCTAAATAAAAGCCATTGCACGCGTTGAAATCGTTGTTGCCAAATAAGCAATTCGTCGAAACTGGTGAAGTCGAACAAAGTATAGTCCAACACCACGGTGGCGTGTTCTTGTCCTTCGAGAAGTCTAGCGAGCGTTGTTTTGTCCGTGGCAATGACGATGTCGTTATGTTTCATTTCGCTGCAAAGCCATTGCAAACCAGCTCGGGTGATGTCTTGATTGTCGGATAGAATGAGCATAATGAAAAGGGCTTATAAAGGTGAAAAGGCTTATAAAGGTGAAAAAGTGAAAGGGTGAAAAGGTGAAAGGGTGAAAGGGTGAAAGGGTGAAAGGGTGAAAAGGTGAAAAGGTGAAAAGGTGAAAAGATGGCTGCGCCTTTTAAAGGTGAAAGGGTAAAAAAATGGCTGCGCCACTAAACCAGCCAAAACATTCTCTCGTAACCCCGCCAACTTATAAGTTTATCCACTCGTTAACTTGTCTTTATGTCAACTTGTCCTCTTATCCACTCGTCCACTTGTCAACTCGTTAACTTGTCAACTCGTTAACTTGTCGGCTCGTTAACTTGTCAACTCGTCAGCTTGTTAACTCGCCTACTTGTCTTCTTGGCAACTTGTTCACTCGTTAGCTTGTCTTCTTGTCAACTCGTCAACTTGTTCACTCGTCCCCCTTGTTTAGTAAGAAAGCAAAAAGGGACATGCCGTTTTGTGGCATATCCCTCGTTTGTTGTTTGTAAAGCGTTGTGCTTTATGCTTCAGCAGGAGCCTCGTTGGCCTCTTGAACAGGTGCTTCGGCTGTTGCCTCGGCAGCGTTTTCTACTTCAGCGTTAGCAGCCTCGGCCTCAGCTTTTGCGGCAGCCTCAGCAGCTTTCTTCTCGTTTACTTTCTTGGCGATAGCAGCGTTGACGCTCTTTTCAGCCTCTAGCTTTTTGGCTTCGAGGTCTTTCTTGGCCTTAGCCTCGTTGTTACGGATAGCTTCGTTGCCCTTGTTCTTCTCTTCTTTCCAAGCGTCGAACTTCTTTTGTGCCGTTGCCTCGTCGAATGCACCTTTCTTAACGCCACCACGTAGGTGTTTCATCAAGTAAACGCCTTCGCCTTTAAGGATGTTGCGAACGGTGTCGGTGGGTTGTGCACCACACTCTACCCAATGCAGGGCGCGTTCGAAATTCAAATCTACGGTTGCGGGATTGGTGTTGGGGTTGTATGTACCAATCTTCTCAGTAAATTTACCATCACGTGGTGCTCTTGCGTCAGCGATAATGATGCCATAGAAAGCATAGCCCTTACGGCCGCCGCGTTGTAATCTGATTTTTGTTGCCATTGTGCAAATTAAAATGTAATTAGGTTTGAATTTAATGCCGTCAACTCGTGACAGCGGCTGCAAAGGTACGCATATTTTTCTGATAATGAGCAAGGAAGAGGAAGAAAAATTAGAGTTAAAGGAGTTAAGGAGTTATGGAGTTAAGGAGTTAAGCCAAATGCTTTGTTGCAGAGAACTAACCACTTAGTCAACTTGTTAACTCGTCAGCTTGTCAACTAGCCAGCTTGTCAACTTGTGAACTCGTCAACTCGTCAACTCGTCAACTTGTAAACTCGTCAACTCCCGATAAAAAACACAGATTAACACCCAAGAAACCCAATCTTGCGCAATTTATTCGTAACTTTGCACATTATCACGTAATTGAATAACATGAAACGAATACTCATCGTTTGGGCCGTTGCACTTGTGGCGTTTGCTGCTTGCACGAACAAATCTGCTACTTCGGCCAAGATTGAAGGGCTGGAATTCGACAGTATTGTGGTGGATACCACCGTGGCGTTGACCGATTTGAAACTAACGCCGCAATGCCGAATCAGCCTTAATTTGCAGTACGCCAAAGGCAATAACGCCGACAAAATAAACAACGCGCTGCTGCATGCTGGCATCTTGATGCCCGATTATCTGGGACTTACCAACCAAAAATTCAGCATGAAACAGGCGGTTGACTCGTTTGTGACACGTATGCTTAACGACTATGCAACCGATTATGCCGCGCTGTATAGGCAGGATAGGCAACACACCTCATCCTATAACTACGAGTATAAGGTGAAAACCTCCACGCGAAACGGAGCTGAGAACATTGTTGTTTATACGGCTAAGATATATACTTTCGGCGGTGGAGCGCATGGAATAAACCAAACGTTGGTGCGAAACATCGATGTTACCACCGGAAAAGTGCTGCAACTGCAAGATGTTTTCGTGCCTGGTTATGAGCCTACGCTGAAAGAATTGTTGCTAAAAAAGGTGGGCGAACGCTTTAATGCCGACGGACTGGACGAGTTGAACAAGAAAGATATATTTGCCGATGGGCATGTGTATGTGCCAGACAACTTCGCCATAGACGACGGTAGTTTCACCTTTATATATTGTGAAGACGAAATCGCACCGCACGCTGTGGGCGAAATAAGCGTTACTTTGAGTCGTAGCGAGTTGAGCAGAATATTGAAATGAATGGCGGATTAACTCGCACGGCGGCAGAATTTGCCCGACAAATGTGAGCCTGCAACAGACGAAACGAGGCATGAAACCTCGTAAGGAACAGAAAAGACAATGGACGAGATACGTAAATATTTTATCGAACTGACCGCCACGCAGCTTGAACAGCTAACGCAATTGGGCGAACTATACCGTACATGGAACGAACGAATAAACGTGGTTTCGCGAAAAGACATCGACAACTTGTACCTGCACCACGTACTTCACTCGCTGGCCATCGCCAGATATGTGCAGTTTAAGGGGGGGACACGGGTGCTAGACTTTGGTACGGGGGGCGGTTTCCCTGGCATTCCGTTGGCTATCGTGTTTCCCGAATGCCGTTTTAAGCTGATTGATCGCACGGCGAAGAAGATACGCGTAACGCAAGAAATTGCCGCTGCCATTGGCTTAACCAATGCCACTGCCGAGCAAAAGGCAGGCGAAGAGGAGCGGGGCGAGTACGATTTTGTGGTGAGCCGAGCCGTGATGCCCTTGCCCGACTTGATGAAAATCGTGAAGAAGAACATCTCGCGCGAACAACACAACGCCTTGCCCAACGGCTTGATATGCCTCAAAGGGGGCAATCTTGATGCTGAAACGCGCACGGTGAAGAAGGTTGTCGACATTACACCTGTGGGTAATTGGTTCGAAGACGAGTGGTTTGAAGAGAAAAACGTGGTGTATGTACCTATGTAAAGGGTAGTAGCCGCAAGTGAAAAAAGGGTTTGGGAATGGTTCATGCAGATAACGCGCGACCACGATGAACCGATAACATAAAATGCAAAACGATTTAGCACAATGCTGAATATACATCATATAATGTGCAACATGTTGCAGGAAAACTGCTATGTTGTGTCAGACGAAACAAAGGAATGCGTGATAATAGATTGTGGCGCATTCTTCGAGAAAGATAAGTCGGCGCTTACGCAGTATATCGCCGACAACGAATTAAAGCCTCGCCGACTGTTGGCTACGCACGGGCATGTGGACCATAACTTGGGAAATGCCTTTGTGTTTGCTACGTATGGCTTGCGCCCTGAGGTGCACGAAGACGACGGTGAGTTGTTAGAACATCTGCCTGAACAGGCTGCTTATCTGCTGAACATGCCGCTAGAAGAGCAGCAACCGCGCGTGGAACGATACCTTACGGAGGCCGATACCATCGAATGGGGCAACCATCGGTTCGCCATCATTCACACGCCGGGCCATACGGAGGGCAGTTGTGTGTTCTATTGCGAGTCTGAAGGCGTTGCTTTTACTGGCGATACGCTTTTTAAAGGTTCGATAGGCAGGGTAGATCTTCCTGGGGGAAGTATGTTTAAGATGATGCAAAGCATACGCCACCTGTCGCAATTGCCCGATACAACCCGCGTGTTCTCAGGGCATGGCCCAGAAACAACGATAGGTTACGAGTTAGCACATAATCCGTATTTGGATAGATAAGGGGGAGTAGTAAAGGTAGTAAGGAGTAAAGGTAGTAAGTAGTAAAGGTAGTAAGTAGTAAGCGTGGTCAGTAGTAAGCTAGTTAAGCCTAGGATAACTAGGAAACCTAGTATAACTAGAACGCCTAGGAAAACTTGAACGCCTAGAAGAGCTAGAAATACTTGTAAACTTACCAACTTACACATCGATTCATGAATAAGGAAGAAACAGAAAAGATAATATTGGGTATCGACCCTGGTACCACGTTGATGGGCTATGGCGTTATTCGTGTGGTGGGGAAAAAGGCGCAGATGGTGGCTATGGGCGTTATCGACTTGCGCAAGATGCCCGACCCATACTTGCGTTTGGGGCATATCTTCGAGCGCGTTTCGGGCATTATCGATGCCTATCTGCCCGACGAATTGGCTATCGAGGCTCCGTTCTTTGGTAAGAATGTACAGTCGATGTTGAAGTTGGGACGGGCGCAGGGCGTGGCTATCGCTGCTGCCATACAGCGCGACATTCCCATACACGAATATGCGCCATTAAAAATAAAGATGGCTATAACAGGACAAGGGCAGGCCTCGAAAGAGCAGGTGGCTGGCATGTTGAAACGTATGTTGAAACTAAGCGATGACGATATGCCCAAGTTTATGGATGCAACCGATGCCCTTGGAGCAGCCTATTGCCACTTCTTACAGATGGGCAGACCCGAAACCGATACCAAGTATCGCGGTTGGAAAGACTTCGTAAGTCGCAACCAAGACCGCGTGGCTGGTAAATAATTTGAGGTTTAAAGCTTTTAAGCTCGCGACAAATACGCAACCCCAATACTCAAAAACTCACAAACTCAATAAAATTAGAAGTATAAAAAATGAAAGGAACAACAATGAAAAAGATTTTGATTTTGGTGCTGATGGCATGTGCCACGGCGTTTACGGCGCAAGCACAAGAGGTGTATAAGCGCATATTGAAGGTGTCGAAACAAACGGCAGCCGATAAGAGTAAGAGCATAGACGTGCGCAAGGTGGCTACGTTTAAGGTGGACGAACTGAACTATATGGCGATGAAGTCGAAAGAACTGATGCCCGACAGCACCGTTCGTATGCTCGATACGCAGGCTTACGCCATGCACGAGTTCATCAACTTGTTCTTCAAACGCCTTTCCGAGGCAAAGAAAAAAACGCAGAAAGAGTTGGTGATGGCTCGTTTTAAAAACGCCTCCATCAACAACAGTCGCTTTAACGACATGGATAAAGAACTGGTGTTGAGCTATTATGACAATAGCAACTATATGACGCAGTTCTCCTTAGACACCGACTGGGTGAAGGCTTTGGCCGAAATTCGCAGTAAGAAGTAAAGGCTTTTACCTTGCCTTGCCTCAATCGTAACATTTCTTTTGCGCGTGAAATAAAGGGAAGGCTGGGGAAGGCAGTAGTTATTTAGATAGGCGAAGGCGTTTGAGCAACGAAAATATTCGGCACTATCGCTACACATTATATAATATAATAAGGGGCTACGGATATTTCTTCCATAGCCCCTTATTGTATCATGACTTGCGTTTTGGGTGTTTCAGAGCTTGTGAGTTTTATCGAGTTTAGTCCATAAACAAAGGGCTTACGAGCAGATATGCCTATCAACTCGATAATTTACAAGCGCACCGACACAAGCTATTTATACTCCGACCACGCCTTAATCTCGATGTCCTCAACGCGCATCGTGGTAAAGGCCGTGATGAATGCACTGGCCAAGCGCGTGTTGGTGATAAGCGGAATGTTGAGGTCGATGGCCGCGCGACGTATGCTGTAACCATTGGTAAGTTCGCGTGGGGTGAGGTCTTTGGGGATATTCACCACCATATCTATCTTCTTATCGCGCAACACGTCGAGCACCTTGGGTTCCATTCCCTCGTCGGTAGGCCAATACACGGTGGTGTTGGCAATGCCGTTCTCTGTTAAGAAGTGCGATGTGCCGCTAGTGGCATACAATTCGTAGCCGTTGTTTACCAGTCGTTTGGCGGCATCCAGCATCTCGGCCTTTTGTTTTCCGCCGCCTGTTGAGAGCAGAACGGTTTTCTTCGGGATGCGATGACCTACCGAAAGCATGCTTGTTAGCAGGGCAGAGTTGGTGTCGTCGCCCAGACAACCCACTTCGCCAGTAGATGCCATGTCGACTCCCAGCACGGGGTCGGCCTTTTGTAGGCGGTTAAACGAGAACTGCGAGGCCTTGATGCCCACGTAATCGAGGTCGAAAAGGTTCTTGTTGGGTTTCTCAACAGGTAGGCCAAGCATAACGCGTGTGGCCAAATCGATGAGGTTTAGTTTAAGAACCTTGCTTACGAAGGGGAACGAACGCGAGGCGCGCAGGTTACATTCGATAACCAGCAGGTCGTTATCACGTGCCATAAATTGGATGTTGAATGGCCCCGATATGTGCAACTCTTTGGCTATCTGACGGCTAACGCGTTTAATTCGGCGTACCGTTTCTATGTAAACCTTCTGTGGAGGGAATTGGATGGTGGCATCGCCAGAGTGAACACCGGCAAACTCGATGTGCTCGCTGATGGCGTAGGCCAGTATTTCTCCGTCTTTGGCCACGGCATCCATCTCTATTTCCTTGGCATGTTCGATGAAACGACTCACCACTACGGGATGGTCTTCGCTGACATTGGCAGCCAATTGCAAGAAACGTTCAAGCTCTTCGCGGTTTGAACAAACGTTCATGGCCGCGCCCGACAGTACGTAAGAGGGACGAACCAGCACGGGGAAACCCACACGAGCGATGAATTCGTTAATCTTATCCATTGATGTTAGCGCGCTCCACTCGGGTTGGTTGATTCCGTTTCGGGTGAGCATGGACGAAAATTTGGCGCGGTCTTCGGCGTTGTCGATGTCTGTTGCCGATGTGCCTAGTATAGGCACGTGTTGCTCGTCGAGCTTCATTGCCAGGTTATTGGGTATCTGTCCGCCGGTAGACACAATCACGCCGTTGGGCGTTTCGAGGTCGATAACGTCCATTACGCGTTCAAATGTCAACTCGTCAAAGTACAGTCGGTCGCACATGTCGTAGTCGGTAGACACCGTTTCGGGGTTATAGTTAATCATAACCGACCGATAACCCTCGCGGCGAATGGTGTTAAGGGCTTGCACGCCACACCAGTCGAACTCCACCGAAGAGCCGATACGGTAGGCACCCGAACCAAGAACAACGATAGAGCGGCGGTCGTTGTCGAACCGAACATCGCTTGCCACGCCCGAATAGGTGAGGTAAAGGTAGTTGGTTTGCGCAGGGTATTCGGCTGCGAGCGTGTCTATCTGCTTTACAACCGGCAGAATGCCATACGATTTTCGTAGGTTTCGCACCACCAAAGCGGCCTTGTGCATGTTGCTCATCTCCTTTTCAAGACCCACTGCGCGGGCAATTTGGAAGTCGGTAAAGCCATACACCTTTGCCGTTCGCAACAATTCCTTATCCAATACGTTCACGCTGGTGCATCGTTGCAAGGTCTCGTCGATGTCGATGATGTGCTTCAGTTTTTCCAAGAACCACTTGTCAATCTTCGTGAGTTCGTGTATCTGGTCGATGGTATAGCCTTTGTGCATGGCTTTCGAGATGATGAACACACGCTTGTCGGTAGGTTCGCGCAGGGCTGCATCGATGTCGTCAATCTTCAATTCCTTGTTCTCAACAAAGCCGTGCATTCCTTGGCCAATCATGCGCAATCCCTTTTGGATGGCCTCTTCGAAGGTGCGACCGATGGCCATTACCTCGCCAACCGACTTCATCGACGAGCCTAGTTCCTTGTCTACACCGCGGAACTTGCTTAGGTCCCAACGTGGTATCTTGCAGACAACATAGTCGAGGGCGGGTTCGAAGAAAGCACTGGTGGTCTTTGTCACTGAGTTTTTCAGCTCGAAAAGTCCGTAACCCATGCCCAACTTGGCTGCAACGAAAGCCAGCGGATAACCTGTGGCCTTTGATGCTAGGGCCGACGAACGGCTAAGGCGCGCGTTTACTTCGATAACGCGATAATCTTCGCTCTTGGGGTCGAAGGCGTATTGTACGTTGCATTCGCCAACTATTCCGATGTGGCGGATAATCTTAATGGAGAGTGCGCGCAGCTTGTGGTATTCGCTATTGCTAAGCGTTTGCGAAGGGGCAACAACGATGCTCTCGCCCGTATGTATGCCAAGCGGGTCGAAGTTCTCCATGTTGCAGACGGTTATGCAGTTGTCGTAGCGGTCGCGCACCACTTCGTATTCAATCTCTTTCCATCCTTTAAGGCTTTTCTCTACCAGCACTTGTGGCGAGAAAGAGAATGCTTTCTCGGCTAGCTTGTTCAACTCTTCCTCGTTGTCGCAAAAGCCACTGCCTAGTCCGCCAAGGGCATAAGCTGCTCGCAAGATAACGGGATAACCAAGGCTTGCAGCGGCTCTACGTGCTTGCTCGATGTTGGCGCAGGCCTCGCTCTTGATGGTCTTGACGTTAATCTCGTTTAGTTTTTCAACAAACAATTCTCGGTCTTCGGTGTCCATGATGGCTTGCACGGGTGTACCCAGTACTTTAACGCCATACTTATCAAGTACGCCGCTTTGATAAAGCTCTACGCCGCAGTTAAGCGCCGTTTGTCCGCCAAAGGCCAAGAGTATGCCGTCGGGACGTTCTTTTTCGATAACCCTTTCAACGAAATACGGCTGAACGGGTAGGAAATATATTTGGTCGGCCACGCCTTCTGAGGTTTGCACCGTGGCGATGTTGGGGTTGATAAGCACCGTTTTCACGCCCTCTTCGCGCAGAGCTTTGAGTGCTTGCGAGCCAGAGTAGTCGAACTCACCCGCTTCGCCAATCTTCAATGCGCCGGAACCCAGCAGCAATACTTTCTTTATGCTTTCGTCTTTCATTTTCTCTAAGGGGTTTTAAAGGGTGAGTTTTTCTACGAAAAGGTCGAACATAAACAGCGTGTCGACCGGTCCTGAGCAGGCCTCAGGGTGGAATTGAGAAGTGAACCAAGGGTTGGTGTTATGGCGAACGCCCTCGTTGCTGCCGTCGTTCATGTTCACAAACAGCTCGCTCCAATCCTTATCTAGTGTAGAGGCGTCGACAGCATAGCCGTGGTTCTGACTTGTGATGTAGCATTTATCTGTGCCCACCATACGCACAGGTTGGTTGTGCGAGCGGTGTCCATATTTTAATTTGTAGATGTTAGCGCCGCCTGCCTTGGCCATAAGCTGGTTTCCCATGCAAATTCCGCAGATAGGTTTTCGGCTTTTGCTCATCTGTTGGCGCAGAATGTTTACCGCATCTTGGCACAAGTCGGGGTCGCCAGGACCGTTTCCAAGGAAAAGTCCGTCGAATTCCATTCCTGTATAGTCGTAATTCCAAGGCACGCGCACCACTTCTAGTCCACGTTCAATGAGGTTGCGAATGATGTTGGCCTTTACGCCGCAGTCTACCAGCACAACTCGCTTTCCTGCTCCTTCGTTGTAGCGAATAATCTCTTTGCAGCTAACGCGATCTACAAAGTTCACGCCTTCGTATTGTGCTTGGGGAATGTTTGTGGGGTCGTCGTCGAAGATTATTTGTCCCATCATTACACCGTGTTCGCGCAAAACCTTGGTGAGTTCGCGCGTATCAATGCCCGTAATGCCAGGAACTTGTTCGCGTTTTAGCCATTCGGCCAGACTTTCATTGGCGTTCCAGTGGCTGTATTGCTCGCTATAATCGCTTACAATGATGGCAGAGGCGTGTATGTGGTCGCTTTCCATGAACGTGGGCAGACCTTCTGGACCGAAGGTGAAGGGCGGAACGCCGTAGTTGCCAACCAAAGGAAAGGTGAGTGTTACCAACTGACCAGCGTAAGAGGGGTCGGTAAGACTTTCGGGATAGCCCATCATAGCTGTGTTAAACACCACTTCGCCTGCCACGGGCGCATCGTAACCAAACGACTTGCCGTGGAATTTGGTGCCGTCTTGCAGAACCAATGTTACATTTCTCATTATATCCTAGAATTTCTGTTCGTTTTGATAAACCTTTTCGATGTAATTAACGAAGGCCTGATTGCATAGTCGCATGCCTCCTGGGGTGGGGTAGTTGCCCGTAAAGTACCAATCGCCCTTGTGTTGGGGTATGGCCTCGTGCAGTCCTTCGATAGATTGGAACACCAGCTCGATAGGTGTCTTCACGCCTTTCGGGCGTAACATCTGCACAATCTTGCGGTTAATCTCGTCTACCGTAACGGCCTTGTATATTTGTCGCACGCAGTTGTCCATCTCTTCCACGGGCTTTTTCAGCTCACGTCGACAGTTGTCGTAGGTTTGCTTGATAAGCGCGTGCATATTCTTTTCTTTGAGCAATTCGATGGCGGCTCGGAACACGCAGAACTCTTCCAAGCGTGGCATGTCGATGCCGTAATAGTCGGGATAGCGTATCTGTGGCGCGCTACTTACTACGATTATCTTCTTGGGGTGCAGCCTGTCGAGAATGCGAAGGATGCTTTTTTGTAGCGTTGTTCCTCGCACAATGCTGTCGTCGATAATCACCAAGTTATCTTTTCCTGCGCGAATACTTTCGTAAGTAACGTCGTACACGTGCGAGGCCAAGTCGTTGCGCGAGTTTCCTTCGGCGATGAAGGTGCGTAGCTTGATGTCTTTCCACGCCACCTTGTCCAGCCTTACGGTGTTGCTTAGTATCTCTTCTAGTTCTTCGGCCGTGGGCGCATGGCCTAATGCCTGAATCTGAGCCACATGTTGTTGGCGCATGTAGCGTTTAAATCCTGCTACCAAGCCATAGAATGCCACCTCGGCAGTGTTGGGGATGTACGACAGAACGGTGTTCTTTGTGTCGTAGTCGATGGCGCGAAGAATGGGATTTGTTAGTTGTTCGCCCAGTTTTTTGCGCTCCTTATATATGCTGGCGTCCGATCCGCGACTGAAATAAATCCTTTCGAACGAACACGAACGGTCTGCTTTCTGTTCCATGATACGTTCGATGCGGCAGTCGCCGTCGCGTTTTACGATAAGGGCAGTGCCGGGTTCCAACTCTTTCACATCGTCGCACTCAATGGCGAAGGTGGTTTGCAGCACAGGTCTTTCGCTAGCTACAACGGCAACTTCGTCGTTCTTATAGTAAAAAGCGGGCCTAATGCCCCACGGGTCGCGCATCGAAAACATCTCGCCACTGCCCGTAACGCCGCATACCACGTAGCCTCCATCAAAGTGGGGCATGGTAGTTCGCAGCACATTGGCCACGTTTACGTTGTCTTCGATGTATTGGGTAATGTCGGTGTCGGTAAGTCCTAGCGCTTGTGCCGCCACAAAGTTACGCTCCACTTCGCGGTCTAGTCGGTGCCCCATCAGCTCAAGCATGATGTAGCTGTCGCTGTAAATGCGTGGGCATTGCCCTTGACGGGTTAGGCGGTCGAATATCTCGTCGATGTTGGTCATGTTGAAGTTTCCGCACAGGCTTAGGTTTTTAGCGCGCCAGTTGTTGCGGCGAAGAAAAGGATGCACGTACGAAAGACCGCTCTTACCCGTGGTGGAATAGCGCAGGTGCCCCATGTATAGTTCGCCTGCAAAGGGCAATGTGCGTTCGGCGTAGCGTGCATCGGCAAGGTGTTCGGCCGTTTCTTTGGCAAACCCCTTTTGCACCGTCGAGAATATTTCGGTGATGGCATTGCTGCCTTCGGCACGTTCGCGGAACATGTACTCGTGTCCGGGCGTGGTTTTCAGCTTAACGCACGACATGCCCGCAGCCTCTTGTCCGCGGTTGTGCTGTTTCTCCATCAGCAGGTAAAGCTTGTTAAGCCCATACATCCACGTGCCGTATTTCTGCTGGTAATATTGCAGCGGTTTAAGCAACCTTATCATGGCCACACCGCATTCATGTTTTAATGGTTCCATCAAATCTTGTTCTTTTTGCCTGAGGTTTAAACAAGTTGAGGGATGTTGGCAAACATCCCTCAACGGCTTATTGTTGTTATCTCACAAGGTTCACTATCAAAGAGCTGAGCGACAACACGCTGCTTATCACCGAGAACCAGATGGTTGTAGAGGTGCTTGTCTTAGAGTTGGCAGCCTTCGCTTTGTTCGGTTCTACATATATAACGTCGTTTTGTTGCAGATAATAGTAGGGCGAGTTGATGAGGTTGGCGTCGCGCAAGTCAATGCGGTGAGCCTCTTTGCGGCCGTCGGGGTTTTCGCGTAACAGCATCACGTTGTCGCGACGTCCGTAGATAGACAAGTCGCCCGCCTGAGCCAAAGCTTCAACGATGCTCATCTTTTCGCTCGTAACAGGTATTACGGTGGGTTTGTTCACTTCGCCCAGAACCGTTACTTGGTAACTAGCCATGCGAACCGTAACGATGGGGTTTTCGCTGGCGGCTAGGTAGCCCGATATCTTGCTCTTAATAAGGTCTTGGCATTCGTTCTTGTTCAGTCCGCCCACATGCACTTTACCAATTACGGGGAAATCGATGTCGCCGTTGTTGTCTACCAAGTAGGTTTGAAGGTTAGACCCTTGTGCCAACTGTCCCTTTGTGCCAACACTGTTGCCCACCGTTAAGTTAAACGGCGCAGCTGCGGCGGGATCTGTTGTAACCACCGTGATGGATAGCTGGTCTTTGGGCATAATCTTGGCTTCGTAAAGGCCCTTCGACGGCTCTAAACTAGTGTTATCAATGTTTTGGAAATACACAACATCCTTACTTCCTCCACAACTCCCTAACAATAAAACGAATGTCAATAAGACAACTGAACTAAGAATTTTATTCATACCAATAATACAATCAATTTATTATGCTTGCAAATTTACGTTGTTTTTTCTGATTTCGCAAGTCTTTAACCTATTATTAATGCGAGTTCGAGGTGTTGTCTTGCGCTTTTTGCCCAAGCGGCACTGCCTATGGATAAATCGAACAGTATTTTAGAGTTCTTGAACTGCCCTTTTAATGTTCCCTTTCTTTTAACAAAGTAGGGCGGGATATGTGGGAAACTGCTGTTAAGATAGCCGCCTCTCCACTTGTGTAGCAAGGCTTTTTGTGCAATCGGTTGCCTTAAATTTTTGTCACTTTCCGCATGTTATATAGCATGGTATTGAAAGTCTTTACGTATCTTTGCAGCCGTAAAAGAGAGACAGAGTTAGATAAGGTACAGTATAGCATGGGGCTTAAAGCCCATTTGCATCCACAATACCATAGGTATTAGATTGGCAATAAAAAGATTTATTCAAGGATTAGTTACATGGTAAGACGTTGGATATCGGTTGTTCGATAATTGAATACAAGCTTTTCAGTACGTATCGGACGCACAACGTCACTTCGTCAAGACCGTAGAGAGGGTTAGAGTTAGGCCATTTACAATTAAGAAAAGGAGAGTTGGGAATAGCTTTCAAGTTTCCGCCTATTACCGCGTGATACGGATATTGAACGAAGAAATTTTTTATGTTAGTAGAGAGAACCCGGCTGCATGTGTATGTGGCCGGGCTTTTTTATGCGCCTATTTTGGGCCGAACAAAATACATTTGGTAAAAAAGAAGGCCGCAGAAGGCGTGTATGGGCATTTTTTGTTACCTTTGTATGCAGCTCGCCAAGGTTGCCTACATCTTGCCGTAGCCTATGCTCGGGGTGTGGAATGCCGCCGAGTGGCTTTAAAACCAAGGCGAAAGGGTTGCTTGTTTACCTGATATGATAGGTAGCGAACCCTTTAAACGAACCCTTTAATCGACTTTTTGAAACGAACATGGTTGCGGCTTGTTGGCTGATGATGCTGCGAACCGAAACCGCCAAATAACTTTAATACACAGAGAATGAAGTATCTATTGATTTCAGACATACACGGCTGTTTGCCTGCATTGGAACGCGCATTGCACTTTTATAAGGAGCAACACTGCGACATGCTCTGCATCTTGGGCGACATCATTAACTATGGGCCACGTAACCAATTGCCAGAAGGACTTAACCCCAAGGGCATTGTGGAGCAACTTAACGCTATGGCCGACGATATTGTGGCCATCCGCGGCAATTGCGATTCGGAGGTGGACCAGATGCTGCTTAACTTCCCCATCATGGCAGACTATCTGCTACTTGTTGATGGCAACAAGCGATTAATACTTACTCATGGTCATGTTTATAATAAGGAGAAACGACCATTGGGCAAGTGCGATGCCCTGTTTTATGGTCATACGCACCTTTGGGAACTAACGCGCACGCCCCAAGGCGTTGTATGCAACCTAGGGTCGATAACCTTTCCCAAAGGCGGAAACCCACCAACGTTCGCTACTTACGAGGATGGTTTGATAAGTGTTTATCGAACTGACGGTACGCTTTTGCAGACGATGAACCTCAACGAGTAGGGCAGTGGTTCGTTGTAAGCGGCCAGTGACAGGTGTAAAACATACGAGAAAAGTAAACTCAACAGCATCAAAAACAAATGTTTCATGTCGAAAGCAAAGCTTAAAAAGCATCTATTGGCATTGTCCAAGGAAAAGATTATAGGCGTTGTGCTAGATTTGTATGATGCACGTACAGAGGCAAAGGCATATTTTGAATTTTATCTTAAACCCGACAGCTCGGCCGAATTGGAGAAGCTTAGGGTGCGCATTGTACACGAATTCTTTCCTGTTCGTGGCTTACCTAAGAATCCTTCGTTTGCTAAATGCAAAAAGATTGTTACAGATTTTGCCAAAATGCAGGCCTCTCCCGACTGTGTGGCCGACCTTATGCTGACTGTAACTGAGCAGGGAAACAAATGGGCTCTTACGTACGGCTATTGCGAAGGGGCGTATGAAATGGCTTTGGCAAATAGTTTTGCAAGGGCTATGGACTTTATTTTCCGCAATGGCTTGCTGTTTCATTTCTACGAACGGATAGAAAGAATGCTCGCTAGTGCCTCAAATGGATGGGGAGGCGACAGCTTGCGTGATATCTATCAGCAGTATAGATAGCGTATTTTCAGTTGACGAATAGACGAGTTGATAAGTTAACAAGTTGACGAGTTGACAAGTTGACGAGTTGACGAGTAGACAAGTAGACAAGTTAACAAGCTGACGAGTTGACAAGTGGACGGGTTAACAAGAAGACAAGTAACGAGTGAATAAACTTGTAGTAGGTGGGCTTACGAGAAGAATTGTTGGCTGGTTGAGTGGCGCAGCATTTTTTCACCTTTTCACCCTTTCACTTTTTTACCTTTATAAGCCTTTTCACCTTTTCACCTTTAAAAGGCGCAGCCATTTTTTCACCTTTTCACTTTTTCACCTTTTCACCTTTAAAAAACTCCTTTTCATGTCGATAGAAAGAATTACATCGCTCACTCACCCAGGCGTTGAAGTGTTTAGCGCACTAACCGAAACGCAGTTGCGCAATAGACTTCAACCTGATAAGGGCGTGTTCATTGCCGAAAGTCCCAAGGTTATACGTGTGGCACTTGATGCAGGTTACGAACCACTGTCTATGCTGTGCGAGGAACGCCACATTGTGGGCGATGCCGCAGACATCATCTCGCGCTGTGGCGACATACCTGTATACACGGGCGAACGCACGTTGTTGGCCCAACTTACAGGCTATACCCTTACGCGTGGCGTGTTGTGTGCCATGCGCCGAAAGCCTGTGCGCAACGTGGCAGAGGTTTGCGCCAATGCCACGAGAGTTTGTGTGATTGACGGCGTTACCGACACAACCAACATCGGGGCGATATTCCGTTCGGCTGCGGCATTGGGTATTGATGCCGTTGTTTTGGCCCAAAACGCGTGCGACCCGCTTAATCGTCGTGCCGTGCGCGTGTCTATGGGTTCGGTGTTTCTTGTGCCGTGGACGTGGTCTGAACAGCCTTTGGCCGAACTTTCTGCCTTAGGATTCCGTACGGCAGCAATGGCTTTAACTCATAATTCCATTTCGTTAGACGATGCCAAACTGAAAGCCGAACCGCGTTTGGCCGTTGTTATGGGTACGGAAGGCGACGGATTGCCACACCAAGTGATTGCACAAGCCGATTATGTGGTGCGTATCCCTATGGCGCATGGCGTAGATTCGCTCAACGTTGCAGCAGCATCGGCCGTGGCCTTTTGGGAATTGCGGGTTGACAAGTAAGCAACTTGAATTAAGTAAACTAATAGACGAAAAAGACAGTTGACGAATTAACAGGGCAGCAAATAAACAAAAGGCTGCGCCTGTTAATTCGTCAACTAGTTATGTAAAAGTGTAGTTTTTCTATTCAACCGTCACCTCATCCACGAACAACCAGCCCGGTTTGCCCGTATGAGGATGCCATGCAGGCATGCTCTTTTCTGATAACATCTTGATGCGCACATAGCGAGCGTCTTTCGCCATGGGCAAAAGCACGTTGTCGGTGTCGATGTAGTCGGGCTTGTTTGCAGGCATCGGGTCGGCAGGCAGGTCGTAAATGTCCTCAAAGTTCTTGCCGTCGGTGCTCACCCAAACGTACAGTCCGCGGTGGGGCATAATCCATTGGGCGGCACTAATCAACGTCCGAACACTGATAAGGCGAATGGGTTTCACCTCGCCAAGGTCCAGTGTGAGGTCTAAATCCTTGCCAACGTAGCCCACCCAGCGACCAGAATTGAAGATAACACTACCTTGTAGGCCATTGGTAAGTTCGCGTGGCGACAGCCCTGGGTACTTGGCATCTGGCTCAACGTTGTACTTTACCTCGGCCATCGTGGCCTTACTGATGAGCAAATCTTCGCTGTTTTCGTTGCTGGTGAAGGTGGGATAAACGGCGATGGTGCGCAACTTGCACGACTTTTTCACAGGAAAAGGCTGCGTATAGCGAAGAGATTTTGCAGTGGGTGCCGTTCCATCGAGGGTGTAGTAGATGGTTGCGCCCTTGCGCGCCGTGAGCGTTACGTTCAGGCTGCCGGGTTTTTCGGCTGGCGAAAGTGCGATGTTAACATTGAAAAGATGTCGGCCGTAGCGGTATTTGTTCAAGTTATAGATGTTGAGCAATTGCGGCATGCGGTTGGCAAAGTCGTCGAAGTTCTTCTTTTCGGGCATAGTCCATTGCACCTCGCTTGCTGCGGCCAAACGTGGCAACGCCATGTACTCCACGTGGGGGAAGTTATCCATGTGCTCAGTCCAGAGGTTTGCCTGCACGCCGATGATGTGTTTGGCCTCTTCGGCCGTGAGTTTGGGCGATACGGGATTGAAGTCGTAGGTCTTTTCGATGGGTATGAAACCGTTGAAGGCCAGCGGTTCGTGTTCGCGATCGTTCGTTTGGTAATAGTCTAGATAGAGATGCGACACGGGGCACATGATGGCATCGTGGCCCAAGCGTGCAGCCTCGATGCCGCCTTCCATGCCGCGCCACGACAGCACCGTGGCATTGGGAGCTATTCCGCCTTCCAAAATCTCGTCCCAACCACCAACTTTACGTCCGCGCGCGGTAATGAAGTTGGCTATGTCGCTCATAAAGTAACTTTGCAAGCGTTCTTCGGCCGTGTGTTTGCCGTCGGCCGCCAAGCCTTTCTCCTTGATGCGAGCCTGACAGCGCGGACATTTTGCCCAGCTAACCTTTGGGCATTCGTCGCCACCGATATACACATACTCGGCAGGAAAGATGTCCATCACCTCCGAAAGTACGTCTTTGGCAAACTGTAAAGTGCGGTCGTTGCCTGCGCACAGCACCTCTTCGGCAATGCCCCACGTGGTACGAACCTTGTAAGGGCCACCCGTACAGCCCAATTCCGGGTAGGCAGCCAGGGCTGCAACCATGTGTCCGGGCATGTCTATTTCGGGAATAACCATGATATGGCGGTCGGCTGCGTACTTAACAATGGCTCTTGCCTGTTCTTGGGTATAGAAACCGCCATGCGGTTTGCCGTCGAACTTGCTTGCATCGTGGCCAACCATCGTTTCGGGACGCATCGACGAAACCTCGGTCAGCTTGGGATATTTCTTTATTTCGATGCGCCAACCTTGGTCGTCGGTAAGGTGCATGTGAAAGCGGTTGATGTTGTGTAGGGCCAAGATGTCGATAAACGTCTTCACTTCTTCGAAAGAGAAGAAATGACGAGCCACGTCGAGCATCGCACCACGATAGCCAAAGCGTGGTTGGTCTGCGATGGTTACGCTGGGAAAGCTAACCTTTTGCGCTCCCGTTTGCGGTATGGCCTTGCGCAAAGTCTGTATGCCGTAGAATGTTCCTGCGGCCGATGCGCCGTTGATGGTAATGCGGTCTTTGGTTACTTCTAGGCGATAGGCCTCCTTGTTGTTGTTTTTCAATGTAGTCGAAAGCACAATGAGGTTGCGCCCTTGTGCTGCTGTGGTTAGGGCGGGGCGCACTTTGGTGGCTGCAAAGAGATATTGCGCCAGCAGTTCGGCATCTTTTTGCAGGGCTGTGTTGCCTTTGGGGTAGGCGATACGCGTCTGTGCGTTGAGCGAGAAGGCACCAGCCGATGTGTTTGTTATTTCTTGTGGAAGTGGCACAACGCGGAAGTTGGCCTTTGTTGTTGGGGTTTGCGCCTGGGCAAAGGTTGTGGTAAGCAGACCTAATGCGCCGAGGATAAATTGTTTAAAGTACATTTTTCTTAATTATATTAACAGGTTTGTTTATCGTTTTATGGCGTGTGCGATTGCTGTTGTGGCGGAAGAGGGGGTGGGGTAGAATGCGTTTTTTTGATGTGGTGAGGGTGCTTGTTGTAGGGTTGCAGAACGTCAGTACGTTTTAAGGATACGCTTGTTCATCTCTCGTTCTTTCTTCGAAGGACGTCTTGTGCGTTTGTCGAACATCCTAAAAAAGTCGAAACCAACCCCCCCTGGCGCCATCCTTGCCCCTATTCTCGTACTTTGCCTAGCAGCCTCTTGCACGTCGAACCCTGGCTTTGGCGCCTTACCATATACCACCACCTCGTTAAGCATGGTGGGAAGAAGTAGCACCGTGTCGGTTAATTCCTCCTTATTCATCATTCGGCGCATATATCCATAGGACACAAACGTGAGAGATTTGAACGTGGCAGGCAAGATGCACGTTCCCGTAAAATCGGTTTCGATGGTGGTATTGGTGTTGGTTTTCACGCGCACACCCTTCAAGGGGCGGTGTGTTTCCATGTCGGCCACCACGCATCGGGTTTGTGCCAAGGCTGTATTTGCCCATGTTATGGCCACCCAACATAATGCAGTTGCACATCTTTTCATTTCTCAACATTGTTTCTTCCAAATGCTTTTTGATGCACCGAACAACTCTTTTTTGCACCACAAAGATAACGAATTGTTGTTTATTTAACAAAAAAGTGGCCAAGTTTTCGTCTTATTCAATGCAATAAAGAGCATTTTCACGGTATGCAACGAGAACTAGAAACTTTTTAATGGATTGAGGTTAAGCGCATGGCCTATATGCTGTCTGCTACTGCGGTGTTGTTCAGCGTGGTGTCTTTCTTTGTTGCGTGCCTTGGTTTTCGTGCTTTACTATTGGAATAAAGCAATTCCATGTTGGGCAGATTGCAGGGTACCCTTTTTACAGTAGCAAGTGTATCGGCTCGTGTAGACAGGAGTTTTGTTGTCGTTTTGAAACCTGTTTCCACCACCCATGCCTTAAATATGTAGCTCTTCATTGGATGTACGTATGGTGTTGGCGTACCTTTGTCGAACGTGTCTTGAGGTTCGGCAAGCCTATTATAGGCGTCAATGGCGGCCTTATCTGGTATTGTCAAATCTTCTTGTATGGTTTTTACGAATACGATATGGCCGTCTAGGTTGAAGTAACTGGTGGGATAGCTTTCCATAAAGCCGAATTCTCCACCATTGTATAGGCCATCAAATGCAGGACCGATAAGAAAATAGGTTTCGGGGTACACCGACCAATCATCTGCGGGTAATTCTGTTGGTGCTAATAAGAATGTTTTGTATTGCGGATGCACCTTGATATAGGCCCTCACCACGGCTTTCAGCTCGGGTCTTAGCTTTGCCGTGTCAATGCGGTTAAGTGGTAATTCTGTGCGTTTGTCTGTGCGTTCGGTGCAACCTATCGCAGTCAGTGCAAGGCAGCCGATAATCCAAAGGGCGATTGTTTTCATGATGTTGCGCTTTTTATGATGCAAATATACGAAAAATGCTGATAACGACAATGGTAACATGCGTTTTATGATGAGGCCGTATTGGCTTTTTGTATTTCTATAAATTGAGAGGAATTTGTTGTCTTTGTGACACCAAACACAAGATAAACACTCCGCTCATATATGAAGGGCTGGGCAAACTAACTCACTGGCTTATCAAGTCACGATAACCCAATAACTCCTGAATGTATCAACCCACTACTTCACCAGCCCACAACCTCACCAACTCACAACCTCACCAACTCACAACCTCATCAGCCTTACAATCTCACCAACTTATCAACTCATTAACTTACCAACTCATCAGCTTGCAACCTCACCAACTTACAACCTCACCAAATCAAAAACTTAAAATCGTTGCTTTTATTTTACAATGTTGCTCTAATTTTCGCTCCGTTCTAGCGAAAAAATAGGTAATAAAGTAGGTAAATGGCCGCTATTTCTAACCTTTCATGTCTTCTAGCTTGTCCTTTTTTAAGAAAAAACCTGCATTTTGCACCATTTTACCTTTCTAGATTGGTTGCCAACTCATGATTGTTTACGCCCCAAAACCCACTTTTAGACCCTAAAATCATACTTTTTAACGACTATTTTGCCCTTTTCAGTCATGTGTTTCATGGATCTGATAGGTTTTGTTTATACAATTACAGCGTATTTTTATGCTTTTTGTCTTGCATTTAGCAGCATTTTACACTGCGTTTTGCACC
>NZ_KV815149.1:85539-92876 GCF_001814145.1 Prevotella sp. HMSC073D09
TTTAGCACCAAAACGCACTGCATTTAGCACCAAACGCACTGCAATTAGCACCAAAACGCATTGCATTTAGCGGCATATTGCCCTGTGTTTAGCAGCAAATAGCACAAAAACTGGTGTAAATGACGGTCTTTTTAAATAAATATTCGTTTTACCCGTATGCACAACTACCCCCATTTTGCATCAAAACGAACCTTCGCGAGAATCGATTTTTTGCGGCAAGGTTGGCGATTGGTGGACAGAAAGGGTACTCATAATGTTAAAATTTATGCTGAAAAGTTGACAAGGGGCTAAGTTGGCAAGAATTCAAGTTGACAAGTTAACGAGTTAACGAGTTGACAAGATTTTAAGTTAATGAGTTAACAAGTTGACGAGTTAACAAGTTGACAAGATTACGAGTTGGCAAGTTGACGAGATTTTAAGTTAATGAGTAGACAGGTTAACGAGCGTGTTGGTTCGTGAGTGTTTAAGTTTTTGAGTTGATGGGTTTGTGATTTTTTGAGTTTGTAAGTTGATGAGTTGATGTATTTGGGCGTTATTGGGTCTTCGTGAGTTTATAGGCCAGTGAGTTGATTTGTCCTGCCCTTTGTATATGAGCGGAGAGCTTATCTTGGTTTTGCAACACAAAGACAGCAAGGGCCTCGCGTTATAGAAAGATTAAAAATCAAGGCTACTTCTCTGACTTCTACTTTAAGTAATGGTCACGGTTAATTGGGTTTTAGACTCGCCAACTGGTCCATTTGCGTATTCAACAGCCAATTGTTCGTTCATCTTTCCGCATCAATGTCATTACAATATTTAAATATCATGAAAATAAATTAAGGCTTATTGCAGGGTATTTATTTATTTCCTAACTTCGCAAATGAGAGCGCTGCAAGTGTGCCATTAGGCTATTTTATATGGAAATCGGACATTTTGAGAAGAGAGAAACCGCGCATTAGACGCAAACCAAAGAAGAACAGCGCAACACAAAACTGTAAGAAACTTGTTGTTTTGATTTGTTTTTACTGGCCAAGCACGCCCAAGCGCATGAGCAAATGGGCGAGTTAGTGGCGTTGGAGTGTTGTGAAAGCGAGTAAAAACATCTAGGGATAATTTGCCAACCCTGGCAAACCTGAGACATATCGCCCTTACGCACACCATCGTAAAAGACCATCTTTCGGCCGTAAGCGTGCGGCCTACGAAAGCCTAAATTATGTGTGTTCGTGTTTTATTGGCGACTTTGAGTTTTGTGGTTTCTCGTATTCAACCCACATACTAGCTAACTCGCCAACTCAATAACACACGAACTTGCTATCTAAGAACCTAACATTATTATTTTAACCTAAAAACAACTTTCGTATGAGGAAAGCAGCATTAGCCTTCGCCACAGCACTTACTGTTGGCTGTTGGGCGCAAGTTTTCAACGTCGCAAGCCTTGTCCCTGTGGAACTTCCGTCGGATGTGGGGAGCAAGGTGGTGGCAATTAGTGGGCAAGGAGATTTTCTTTTGCTCACAACCGACAACAACAGCGGACTTACTAAGCTAGACCTGAACACAGGGAAAGCCCAAAACATTACGCAGGCAGCAGGTGCCGGCTACGATGCGCGTGTGTCGCCCGACGGCAAACGCGTGGTGTATCGAGAAAATTCGTTCACGCCTGGCCATCTCCGAATGGTGTCGTTGCGTAGCATTAACCTAGAATCGGGACAGCATAAAGAACTAGTTGCCCCCACGAGAAGTTTGCAAGGGGTGGCACTAAACAATCAAGCTGCCCTACCCGTTACGCGTGGACAGGTGGCAGCCAAGGGGTTTGAGGGCAAGGCTTCGGCCAAGAATGCCGTGGTGTTAAGCATCAACAACAGGCAACTGATGATTTCGCGCAACGGCAAAACCAGCAATCTCTCGCCCAATGGTAAGGATAAAAGCTATCTATGGCCATCGCTTTCGCCCGACGGAACCAAGATTTTGTATTATGTGGGGGCCGAAGGAGCATTTGTTTGCAACCTCGATGGCAGCCATGTAAAGCCGCTTGGCATGATGCGCGCACCCCAATGGTGGGACGATTCCACAGTAGTAGGCATGTACGACCAAGACGATGGCGAGTTTGTTTACGCATCGCGTATCGTGGCCACCAACCTCAAAGGCGACAAACAGACGCTTACGCCCGACTCGCTCATAGCGATGTACCCCAAAGTTTCGGCTCAGGCGGGCAAGATTGCATTCTCAACGCCCGAGGGAAAGGCATATATCATCAACGTAACTAAAAGCCAACAGCCATGAAGAAGATATTACTTTTTATAGCAATGGCCTTTACTGCCCTTGCGCAAGCACAGACAAAAAATGCAAGCGAGCTGCGTATCTACCTCAATCCTGGGCATGGATGCTACGGACCTAACGACCGTCCGATGCCTACCATACCTTATCCCAACCTGCCAGAAACAGGTAGGCCAGATAAGAAAGGCTTCTACGAGTCGTCTACCGTGCTGATGCGAACCCTCCCTATGGTAGACAAGCTGGTGAAGATGGGCGTTAAACGCGATAACATCATGCTTTCGCGAACAGAGAACGGCCCGTATCCCTATGTTACTGGTAACCCAGAGAACGATAAATACGACCGACCATTGTCGGAGATTTGCGAAGAGGTGGATGCCAACAACATGGATTTCTTTATCTCGGTACACTCTAATGCCGCCACCGATGGAGGAAACACCAACTATCCACTTATTCTTTATCGCGGCAGAGATAAAGAGGGCAACGACCTAGTACCAGGTAGCCGAGACATGGCCATCAAGATGTGGGGACCCCATTATATGGACGAACTGGACCCGCAAAGCTATTACAGCCGAACGGACATGAACGTTCGGGGCGACATCTCGTTCTATCATAGTTCGTCCGTTCGTAAAGGTAAACATGGTGAATACGAGGGTTATCTAGGCGTTTTGAAACATGGTGTGCCAGGATTTCTTATCGAAGGCTATTTCCATACCTACCAACCTGCTCGGCATCGCGCCTTAAACCCCGACTATTGCAAGCAGGATGCCATCAGGATGTCGCGCGGATTGGCCGAGATATTTAACCTCCCTGGCGAAAAAACGGGCTACATTATGGGTACGGTGAAAGACCTTCACGAGCGTATCGTCAACCCCGTTTTCCACTATGCGCCGCGTACCAACGACCAATGGCTACCCCTGAACGGGGCCACCGTAACGCTCTTTAAGGGCGATAAGGCCGTGAAAACCTATCAAGTAGACACGCTTTACAACGGTATCTTTGTGTTTGAAGACCTTGAACCAGGCGAATACACCGTGCGGGCCGCCCTTAAAGGCTATAAGGAACAAGGCCATTTCACTGCCGATGCCACTTCTACCGAGTATCAAAAACTCGTGGCACAGAGCATGGAAAAGCTGGTGGTAAAGGCAAATCAAACGGCTTATACCAAGCTGTACCTTGAAGTTGAGGGCTACGAACCGCCTGCCGACACTTACGTTAATTATCCCGACCCCGTGCAACCGGCCTACTTAACCATGCCAGAGGCACTGAACATGAAGGCAGAAGAGCCTGTTACGCTGGCCATAAAGGGCGAAGTTAAGCGTGCCATCACGCGCGAAGGCAAGACCGTTATATTGACCAACGACAACGGAACGCCTCTGCTTTACTTGGTGAACAACGCCACGAGGAAGATAGAAAAGCAGCTGAGCACCAACGGACTGCCTGCGGCCGAAACCGACAACAAGGGTTTTCACAGCCGTTTGAACGACATCGCCTTTACCGCCGACGGACAATTGGTGGGCGTAAACAGCGTGGAATGCCAGTTTAACGATGGAGAAGTGGAAACGGACAAGGGTTACAAGCGTGGCACGTTGCGCATCTTTAAGTGGCAAGACATGGATGCCAATCCCATTGAGTGGCTCACAACGCAAAGCTCGGCCAACTTCCTTAACGCCGATATGGGCAAGACGGTGGCCGTAAGTGGTGCTGCCAAAAGCTGCAAAGTGATTGTTGGTGGAACCAATGCCAATGGTGTTGCCAAGGGGGTGAGAAACTTAGTGCTCTATGTTGAGAACAACACCATCACCTCTTCGCTCTTTACCGAGAAAACCATCAACGCCAGCAGCAACTTCACCGAGGTGAAACTGGGCAACGATTACAAGCTGTGCGCATCGCCCTTTGCCGACGATCAGTGGATGGTAGACGGCAGCGTAACCTCGCCGATGGAGTTTAAGCCCGCAACAACATCTAATGTAGACAGCGAGATACTTGGCCGTTTGCCTGCCGACATATTGGGCAACGAGGGCGATGTGGCTGCTGCATCGGGTGCCATATTCTTTAAGTACGCCAAGCATACGCTTTTGGCCACGCCTTATCTCAAAGATGCGAAGGTGGCCGGACTGCGCCTTTTTGACGTGAGCGAGGGTTTAGAAAAGGCCAAATTGATAAAGGCAACCACGCTAAACCTTGCCACGCCACTAGAAAAGGTGGGCTTTATGGCTGCCACGGCCACGGTGAAGGATGCCGACATCACCCTTACGCTCATTACCGACAGCGTGCTGACAAACTTTACCACCAAGGGTGTTGCCCAGCCCGCAGTGAAAGGTGTGTACGCCTACAACCTGCGTTTGGCACAGGCCGGCGAACGTTACACCTTCTCGTTTGATGCCAACGACGAACCCACAGCCGCTAAACTGGTGTTTACTGATGCCAAAACAAACGCTGCCGTGGGCGAACTGCCACTCAATGGCGTAAAGGCTGGCCACAATAGTTTCGACTTTGCCACCGACTTGTTGCCCGGTGATAAGCAACAGGAGTTGAATTGGGCCGTGAGCCTAACGGGAAATCGCATAACAAGCATCAACCGCATTAACCCCGAAGCGGCTTCCACAACCTACAATCGAGCCACGGTGGCCATCGACAAGAGCACTGAGAGCGACTTCTTTGGACGTATGTATGTGGGCGAAGCCAATAAAAAGAAACTCGAGGTGACGGGTATTTACGTGTGCGATGCTAATGGCGTGCGCACCAATGCTGCCCCATATAAGGGCGGACAAAAGCTGATGGGGAATTACAGAATGAGTGTTGATGCAACAGGTAAGCTCTATATTGCCGAGTTTAGCGACGAAAATCCGGGCGTGTTTATTGCTAACCCTGCTCAGATGGACGGCAAGTTCGAGCAGTTCTTCGTTGGTCAGCCTGATGAAGACGGACTAATCACCAACGATGGACAAAGCGTTGGCTCGTCGGCCTCGATGGTTTTGCCAACGGGTAGCGGCAGTAATGCCAAGCTATACGTTTGCTTAGAAGACATGAAGGCGGCTATTGGCGTGTACAACATTGGACAACCCGACGGCTCGGTGCTTACATCGTGGAACAAGGCACCTAGTCAGACGCTTAAAGTTAGCGGACTAATCAATGCCGACGACAACCTGGCAGCCGGTCCTGATGGTGGACTTTGGGTGGTGCAATATCGCGGAGCAGGCAACAACACCAAGGGTGTGCCTTCGCTGATGTACGTAGATAAGGACGGAAAAGTAACCTTTAACTCTGGCAATGCCGATTGGGTAGAGAACCTCAATGGGTCGCGCAGGTCGGGATTTGCTGTTAGCGACGATGGAAAGACCCTCGTTATATGCGATGGCAGCTTGGCATTGCAGTTCTTCAACGTTGCATGGAACGGCTCAACGCCCACGCTTACCAAGAAGTATAGCTACGAAGGTTTGGGCAAAGAGATATACCAAATGGCCTTCGACCCCGCAGGCAACTTGGTATGTGCCGGCAAGGAGGTTTGCATCTTGAGTATTCCCACCGAGCATAACCAAACGCTTACGCCTGCCAAACGCTCCTTAACGGTGAAACGACAGCCCACAACAGCTATTGAACAACCCGCCGCAGGCAAGCGCGTGGTTAGCATCCGCTATTACAATGCAGCTGGTTTGCAGTCGGCACAACCTTTCGAGGGCGTGAACATCGTTGTTACTACGTATGCCGATGGTAGCAAGAAAACCGAGAAAGTTATTCGTAAATAGCGACTTGAAACGTTATTATTAATGCCTGTAAGCGTAATTAATATCGCCTAGAAGTGTAATTAATATCGTCTCGAAGTCATAATTAATATCGCCTAGAAATGTAATTAATATGGTCTAGAAGTGTAATTAATATCGCCTATAAGCGTTATAAATACCGTCTTGAAATTTATCATTGTCCCACCCCAGCCCCCTTTCGAGGGTAGCATGGGGTGGGCTTTTTTGTGGCTTAAAGCCAATCGGTGAATGGTTAAACCCAATCGGTCGTTAGACCGCTTACCTATTATTTTAGGTTGTTTCCATCGCTTCCTGTTCATCTTTCGTTTGCTTGTCGGCATCTTGCCTGTCTTATTCTCTTGACGTAGCCCGCTTCGTCTTCAATAATAAGTCAGACAATATGCTCAACAATACACAAAATCTGCACAAGCTCTAACGGCCGATTAGGGTTAAAATGGTAAATATGTTTTACAAAACATATTTTTGTGGCTGCCACTTCTAGACAAACAAACCTGCCAAAACATATAAAAATGCGCTAAAGAGGAGAAAAGTGTAGCTGACATAGCGCACTTATTCACCCCGATTCTTGCTATTTACTATGCTTTTGCATTTCTCTTTGAAGAAAAATTGTCCCAAATTTGGGTTCGAAACAACATGAAAATTCGGTTGAAACATTTGTGGTTGTAATGTGTTTTGCACCAAAACGCATTGCATTTAGCATCAAAACGCATTGCATTTAGCACCAAAATGCAGCACATTTAGCAGCAAATAGCTCCCAAGCAACATGCAAATAAATTATAACTGCTTGCTAATAAGTTATTTATCTTTTATCGGCTAAAAGCCACTTGATGACTTTTAGCCGTGCGTATAAATATGCTGAAAGCCCTGATAAAACGTTAAAAGAAAGTATATTCTTGCGCTTTTATAGATAAATGCCAGTAAATCAGTGTGTTATAAACTTCTGAAATACGCGCGTAAATTCGCCCTGTGTCTGGAAATTTCGCACCGATGGCACTCATGATGTTAAAATACGGTGCAAATATTTTACATTTCATTGGCTTTGTTCTGCGCATGGTGCACCCGTGTTCTAGATTTTTATAGTCAAACAGAAATGGATTTGGAAAGTCATAGGTGCATCGTAATCAAACAAAATGTGCTCCTTTTCTTTTGCGTGAAGGTTTATTGATGCCATGCTACGCACACCTTGCATTCTTCTAACAACTATTTTCCAACAGCAACTCTGTTTGACTATAAATGGGCACTTCTTATAGTCTTTCACCTCTCCTATCTTGTCTGTTTTTAAGAAGAAGACCTGCATTTTGTACCATTTAGCCTTTCTAGTTT
>NZ_KV815149.1:92976-111933 GCF_001814145.1 Prevotella sp. HMSC073D09
GCATTTTGTACCATTTAGCCTTTCTAGTTTGGTTTCCAGCTCATTATTTTATCACCCCAATTTCCCGCTTTTAGCCCCTAAAATCCCACTTTTTGTCCACTATTTTGCCCTTTTCAGGCATGTGTTTCACGGCTCTAAAAGGTTTTGTTTATACTATTGTGGTGTATATTTATGCTTGTTGTCTCGTATTTAGCAGCATTTTGCACTGCATTTAGCACCAAAATGGCTTGCGTTTAGTACCAAAATGGCCTGCGTTTAGCACCAAAACGCACTGCGTTTAGCGGCATATTGCATTGCGTTTAGTAGCAAAACGCAGTGCATTTAGCTACAAATGGGCCCAAATGTGGTGCAAACGGCGGCTTGCTTAAATAAAAATTCATTTTGCCGGCATTTACAACCACCCCCTTTTTGCATCAAAAACTACTTTCGCGAGAATTGATTTTTTGCGGCAAGGTTGGCGATTGGTGGACAAAAAGGGTAGTCTTGGTGTTAAAAACCATGCTGAAAAATTGACATGGCTTCAAGTTGACGGGTTGGCAAGTTGACGAGCTGACGAGTCGATGGGCGTGTTGGTTCGTACGTTTTTGATTTGATGAGTTGGCGATTTTTCTTGTTGATGAATTTACGAGTTTGTGAGTTGATAAGGATTGTTGGGCACCCCATGCAAGTCATTGCACTTAACTCTTTAACCTCGGCATTCCTCTTTGTCCCTTTTTGGGGTTTATTCCTTTTCAACCCGTAACCACGTTTTGCCTCAGGCAAATGGGAGTGGATTTTGGACTTAATCGTATCTTTCTCCGCTACATTCGTACATGAGCGGGATGTTTGTCTTGGTCTTGCATCGCAAGGACAACAAACGATACAATACGTTTTTCTGAGGCCGTAATTTGATAAGTGTTCCTTTAAATCGTTGTAAGTTGGGGTTATGTAAGTTGTGTCTCAAGTTGGCAGGTTCGGGTACGCTTAGTTTGTTCGTGGGTTGTTGGATTGTGTTGTTGCCATGTTCCCTAGGTGGGGAGCTGATGTGTAGAGCAAGTGGGGCGCACAGAACCTCATCGGGGAATGATGGTGTGTTCACGTCGACGCGTGGGTGGCTTTCAATGTCGTAAACTTGCCTGTTTTCTCTGTGGTTTAGATTTCTTAAGCGTTGGCTTTGTGCTAGAAGACGTTTTGTTTTGTGTTGACACAATGGGGGAAGTGTAGGGCGACAGTATCTCTTATCGTGGTTTGGACTTTGCCGTATTGGGGTACAACAGGTGTGGTGTCTTGGGTTTTGGTGACTTCTGGCTAGATGGGGTTACGACTGAACCACAGTAGTTAAAATAAGAGAAAATCGCGGCGTAACTTTGGAGGGAAACAAACAAATAGCTATCTTTGAAAGGATTAATTATGTTTCAAAAAATGGAAATCTTATGAAAAAGTTTATTTATTTGGCATTTGCTGTTTTGGCGTTGCTTGCTTCGTCTTGCAGTAAAGACGATAATGAGGGTAGCACCTCGTTAGACGGCGACTGGTATATTTACGTGGGAAATAACAATAGCAGTAACAAGGGATATAGGTGGTTTCCCCCCAACCAATGTTCCCAAAAATCTGTATGGCGCATATCCGGAAACAGAATACATTTCGATTGGTATGATGGCAGGGATGGTACTTGCAAGCTTAAGTCCACATATTACGAATATACCGCCAACAATGGCGTGTTTGATATGATAGTTGCTGCAGACTCGCCTACCGATAGGGGCAAGAGAACCTCCGTTAACTATCGCATGATAGGCAAGGAACTAATATTTAGCTGGAAGAACGGCTTATACGGAGACGAGATACAAGTGCTGCATAAAAAGGGAATTGACTATGGTTACCTAGATCCGCTTGTGGGCTATTGGCGGTTAACTAAGGCAAGCGTGGGCAGCACCACGGTGTTTGTGAAACCTAATGAATGTTTGTCTGGCTCTGTTGTGGCCAGTGTGCTGGGGCTTACCATATATTTGGATTACCCAGAGAACGGCAGGTGCGTTAAGACAACAACGAACTTTACCTGGAAGAAGGAAGGGGGTACTTATTCTGGCGTTAGCGATAGTGGAGAACACGTTACGTTCGACATGAATTTCGAAAACAACAACCAAACGTTGATTTACAGACAGAATACCAAAAATGGGCTGATGACACTATACTTTAATAAAGTTAGGTGAGACGACTGTTGTTGGACCACGGCCTAGATTGACAAAAGGCGGACCGCACGATGGCGTGGGGTTCGCCTTTTAGCTGTTTATAGAAGATGTGCGCCCTGTTTGGATCTTGCATGGGGTAAGCGATAAGGGTACGCAGACGGGCTATGGCAGCAGCCGTGGCGAGGGGGTAATGTTTTTAGTGGCCGTGTTGGCCTGCCGTTTTAAGGATAAAGGGTGTTGTGTGCCGTATGGGCAAAGCCGTTCTGCGCCCTGGCACACGTTTAAACCCCAATTGGTGGTTATACCGCTTACCAATTATTTTAGGTTGTTTCCTTTGTTTCCAGTCCACCTTTCGTTTGGTTGTCGGCATCTTGCTTGTTTTATTATCTTGACGTTGTTCGCCATACCTTGAAGGAGACAGACAAGATGCCCTGCAAGACACAAAGCCTGCACAGGTTTTAGCGGCCAATTTAAGGTAAAGGCAACGGCCAATTGGGGATAAAGGCATGTTTGCGTTTGGTGGCGATAGCGGCTCAGCTACGATGTGGGCAAAGGAAAAAGAAAAAGCGGAACGGGCTGATGTCCGTTCCGCTTTGATGTTTTTTTGTGCCATCGGGGCGCGCAAGGGTAGGGGGGGAAACCTAGTCTTGCTTATCTTTAATGGCCTGCATGATTTTTGCTTCCAGCTCCTCGCATAGTTCGGGGTTGTCTTTGAGCAAGTTTTTGGTGGCATCGCGGCCTTGACCTAGCTTGGCCTCGTTGTACGAGAACCATGAACCGCTCTTCTTAATGATTTCGTATTCAACGCCAAGGTCGAGAATTTCGCCCACCTTAGATATGCCTTCGCCGAAAGTAATTTCGAATTCGGTTTTGCGGAAAGGCGGTGCAACCTTGTTCTTCACCACTTTTACGCGCACTTGGTTGCCCACGATGTTGTCGCCATCTTTAATGCTGGTTACTTTACGAATGTCTAAACGAACACTGGCGTAGAACTTCAATGCGTTGCCGCCAGTGGTTGTTTCGGGGTTGCCGAACATCACGCCGATTTTCTCGCGCAACTGGTTGATGAAGATACACGTGGTGTTGGTTTTGCTGATGGTAGACGTTAGCTTGCGCAAGGCTTGGCTCATCAGTCGTGCTTGCAGGCCCACATTGTTGTCGCCCATGTCGCCTTCAATCTCCTTTTTGGGCGTAAGTGCCGCCACAGAGTCGACAACAAGGATGTCGATGGCCGACGAACGGATAAGCTGGTCGGCTATTTCGAGAGCCTGTTCGCCGTTGTCGGGTTGCGAAATCCAAAGGTTTGCCACGTCTACACCAAGTTTTTCGGCATAGAAACGGTCGAAGGCGTGCTCGGCATCGATAAAGGCGGCAATGCCGCCAGCCTTTTGCGCCTCGGCAATGGCGTGGATGGCGAGTGTGGTTTTACCCGACGATTCGGGGCCATAAATCTCGATGATGCGGCCGCGGGGATAGCCTCCCACGCCTAAGGCCACGTCTAGACCGATGCTGCCCGTGGGTATTACCTCTACATTCTCTATCTGCTCGTCGCCCATTTTCATTATCGAGCCTTTGCCAAAGTCTTTTTCTATCTTGCTCATCGCCGCTTGCAGGGCTTTGAGTTTGGCCTCATCGGGCGAAAGTTGTTTGCTTTCTTCTTTTGCCATTTGTTGTTGTTTTAGGTATGATGGGGTGGTTTAAGGGTTACAATTCAAGGTCGCCACCGAACTCTTCGTGCCAGGGCAGTCCCTGTATGTTAAGCTGTTCCATGAATGGATCGGGGTCGAACTCTTCTACGTTCCATACGCCTGGCTTGCGCCAGAGGCCCTTGAAGAACATCATTGCACCAATCATGGCCGGTACGCCCGTGGTGTAGCTAACACCTTGCATGCCCGTTTCTTTGTAGGCATCTTGGTGTTTGCAGTTGTTGTATACGTAGTAAGTAAGTTCCTTGCCATCTTTTACGCCACGAATACGGCAGCCGATGGATGTTTCGCCGTCGTAGTTGGCGCCCAAGTCTTGTGGGTTGGGCAGCACGGCTTTAAGGAATTGCAAGGGAACGATGTTCACTTTGACACGCTTACCCGAACCATCGGCTAGCGGTGCCTCGTATTCTATCTCGTCGATACGCGACATACCGAGGTTTTGTATC
The DNA here is from genome assembly GCF_001814145.1 of Prevotella sp. HMSC073D09. Lineage (NCBI taxonomy): Bacteria > Pseudomonadati > Bacteroidota > Bacteroidia > Bacteroidales > Prevotellaceae > Prevotella > Prevotella sp. HMSC073D09. The sequence continues at coordinate 97,297 of NZ_KV815149.1, forward strand.
ACGTCGAGATAGGTGAGATATTGTTGTCCGAAGGTCATCCAGAAGCGTGCTTGGCGAATGGTGGGGTAGTTCTTTACCAAACTTTCAAGCTCTTCGTGGTGCATCAGGTAACTTTCGCGCGGGCCAATATTGGGGTAAGTGATGGGCTGATGTACGGCCAGCGGTTCGGTTTCAAGCCACTCTCCGTCTTTGTAGTACAAGCCTTTTTGGGTTATCTCGCGTATGTTAATCTCTGGATTGAAGTTGGTTGCGAAGGCCTTGTGGTGGTTTCCGGCGTTGCAGTCGACGATGTCGAAATAGTGAATTTCGTCGAAATGGTGCTTGGCAGCGTATGCCGTGTAGATGCCGCTTACGCCTGGGTCGAACCCACAGCCAAGAATGGCGGTGAGCCCAGCCTCTTCAAAACGTTGTTTGTAGGCCCATTGCCACGAGTATTCAAAGTGTGCCTCGTCTTTGGGCTCGTAGTTGGCGGTGTCTAGATAGTTGCAGCCGCAGGCCAAACAAGCCTCCATGATGGTGAGGTCTTGGTAGGGTAGGGCCAGGTTGATAACCAATTCGGGCTTAAAGTCGTTGAACAGGGTTTTCAGTTGTTCAACGTCGTCGGCGTCTACTTGTGCCGTCTTGATGTCCATATCATAGCCTTTGGCATGTATGGCATCTACTATTTCGTCGCACTTTTCCTTTCGGCGGCTGGCAATCATAAACTCGCCGAAGTGCGTTTTGTTTTGTGCGATTTTAAATGCGGCCACGGTAGCAACGCCACCTGCGCCAATCATAAGAACTTTTCCCATATCGTTTTGTTGTTTCTGTTTGCTGTGTTTGTGTTGCCGCAGGGTGTTGCGGAGGGGCTGTTCGGGGCGAACGCCGGTGTGCTTATTGGGCGTTTATCTCGTCGCTCCTTATGCCGAGGGCGTTCATGAGCGAGTAGCCCAGTATCTCTTGGCGGAAGTTTCCGCCAGGGAGGGGCTGCATGGCGAAGACGGTTACGCGCTTGTTGTCGTCGTCTAGGCGGTGCATCTGATGGCGAAGGGCCTCGTATAACTCAGCGTTTTCGGCGTTTGGCACAACCATCACGCGCTTAACTTCGGACTGGGCACAGACTGTTTGCACCACATCGAGAAAAAAGTCGGTGGCGTTTACCAAGTCTTCCACGGGATATGTGCCGATGGCGAACTCGCCCAAGCCGTCTTTGAAGGCCTTGCCGTTTAGTTCGTCGGCAAAGTTGGCAGGCGTAAAGTTCTCCATTTGGGTTTTAGCCTTGCTATGAACCATCACCACTTGCAGGCTGTTTTCGCCGTTTCGCACACCTCCATCGAGGGCAATGCAGTCGAGCCAGCGTGCCAAGTCGGCTTGCGGAATGCGCCGGCCGATGATGCGTTCGAAGTTAACGATGAGGTTGAATGCCACGTTGTCTACGTAGTCGGCATCAACTACGATGACGTTTTCGCTCCAATTGTTTTTTACGGCTTGTTCCATTGTTGCAAAGATAACAAGAACTTGCGTAAAAAAGGCAGGGTTGGAGGATTATTTTTAGTTTGAGTAGTTAAGGAGTTCATTTGAGTAGTTAAGGAGTTATGGAGTTAAGGAGTTAAGCCAAATGCCTTGTTGCAGAGTTGCAGCTCTCCTCGTAAACGTGTCGGTTTGTGAACCCGTTAACTAAGGTTTAATTTAATTCGGTTAGCTGACGGGTTAACAAGTTGACGGGTTAACAAGTTGACGAGTTGACAAGTTAAGGGGTTAACAAGTTTAATGTGAAGAAGTTAACAATGAGCATGAAAAGACTTGCCATTGTTTGCAAGGCACTTGGCTTAACTCCTTAACCCCTTAACTCCTTAACTCCTCAAATTAACTTCTCTAATAGCATTTGATGCGATACATCAGGCCCAGTTCGAGCTTGTTGGTGTGGTAATCGGACAGGCCGCAGGCGTGGTTATAGTCTACTTTCTGACCCATGTAAGCCAAGAAAAGGCGTAGGTTTTGCCCTTTGACGGGGAAGTATTCTAGGCTGGCCACGTAGCTGTAATACTTGCGATAGTTTTTTAACGCCTCGTATTGGGGAATGCTCGTGGTTTCGTAACTGCCCCGAAGTTTGAGGTTGCATTGCGGTGCAAACTGCCAATTGGCTTCGCTGACGAGGGTGTTGTAGTGAACGTTGCCGAAGAACACGTTTTTCTCGTTGTTTACAAGGCTATTTAATTCGCCCGATGCGATGCGCAGACGGTCTAGTTCGTCAACGGCCCCATAATAGTCTATGTACCATTGCAGCTTAGGTAAGTTGAGCCTTTGACCAAGACTAAGCATGCGCGAATATTTGCCCTTAGCCTGCGTTTGCAGTCCCCATGCCCATCGGGTTTGCAGTCGGTCGTTGAAGAAATTGCCGTTCCAGTTGGCAATATAGGTGAGGGGGATGTTGCTGGGTGTGAGTTTTTCGCGGTCGGTGGCAAAGTTCGGACCAGCCATTTTGGCATCCTTGGCATACTCTTGCTCGAACGTTCCATTGTGCGAGTCGGTTATTTGTAGGCCAAATTCTTGGGTTGGCACGGGCTTGAACGTTACTTGCGCACCCGCAACGAAACATTCCATGTGCCCAACGAAGTCGCAATATTGGTATACAAAGAGTGGGTTCTCGTCGTATTCGTAGCCTCCCCATATCTGTCCAATCTTTCCTGCCTGCACTTCCCACTTGGGATTGAAGGTGTAACCCACCATCATCATGTCGGTGGCCTTGGCAAAATTGTCTTCGCCTTGCGGTTCGTAGCCGTTGTTAAGGTGCTGTCGGAGGCGATAGAAGAGCTTATCCGTGACGTGTCCTTTAATCTCCAAGCGCAACTGTCGGTTGACAAACGCGCCCTTCCACGTGCCGTTATGTTCGGTGGCGCGTGCTGCTGCGGCGAAGTTGAGGTAGAGGTTAAAGGCATCTGTTTTCTTTTCTAGCTTCAACACCCGCTCGGCAATCGAGGGCGTGTCGTCGTCTTCGCCGCCCATACCCGTGTTGTTTCCCTGCGCCAAAGCAGTTAGGGGCAGGCATAGGAACAGGGACATGGCGGCAAGTAGATTGTTTACTTTCATGATGTTTGTTAGTGAGTATTTAAAGTTTGTGAGTATTTGGGCTTGTTAGTTGGTGAACTTGTGGGGTTCGTTAATTGATGCGCTTATGGGGCTTAGACTTTCATTCGGGCACCAATGCGGACGAACGTGAACACGCTTACGAGTTGCAAAAGGATGATTGCCGTAGCCATAGCCTGATTGTTTGATGGTTGTGTCGCACCCGTCCATCATTCGTTGGTATATGATGATCGTGCGTACCAATATGCAAATATAGGAAAGTTTGCGCTAGTATGGTACATAGATGGGAAGTTTTTTGAAAATGAAGGGGAGAAAAGTGGGTGTTGTTGCTATTGCGGGATGTTTGTGTTTTTGATTATGCAGCGTGGTTTTGGGTGAGGATAAAGGGCTTTTCAGTAGTAGGTGAGATGTGTAAAAGGTAGGCAAACATATAATGCCTCAATAGCTTTTGTGGGCTATTGAGGCGTTTTGTGTTTGTTTCTTGCTTCACTTCCTCAAACTTATCCTATACTGATAATCAGTGATTTATATTTCTATGGTACAAATAATGACCATTGTGAATATCCTAAACAATAGAAATCAATAATCAACGAGAGCCATCCGTACTCTCATTGTACCGATAATATCTATCCTTTGTTCTGTATTCCTATTTCGTGGTTGCAAAGGTACTGAGATTTGTTTTCAGCCCTACGAATTCCTTTGGTATAAATATATTCCTTTCATGCAAATAGAATCATTGGATTTTCCACAATCTCTACTGCAGAAAGAAATGTGATATCATTTTCTAGTTCATGTTCGAAGTATTTATAAGCATTTTCGTGATATGTCAAGAATATCGTCTTTACAGAGTATTCGTCATCAATTTCAGAAACATAGAACTTAAATTTATTAATATTATTCTTGCACCAAACATCTCTTTCTATTACATGGGACGATTCTTTAGTGATAATCTTTCTGTTCTGCTGTATTAATTCGTATACTGTTCTACTCTCCGAGAAATTCTTAGCCTCTATACAAACAATCTGCTTGTTTTTTTTATTTATAAGAAGAATATCAATATCTCCAAGATCTTTGTCAGAATTGAGGTTTTTGCCTGGCATAATCTTAACCTCTGAATCCACATATAAATAATCAAGAGACAGACTTTCATATAATCTCCTTACACTTATAGTGAACTCACGACCTTTTTCTTTATTTACCTTTGATACAAGAGCCTGCATTTCTAGGGTAGTATTAACCACAGTTCCATTATTCAAACGTTCAACTCGAATCATCCAACTCTCATAAAGTGTTTTAGTTGAATAATAGATGTTGCCATCAAAGAGTATCCAGGGCCGTGCTGTAACTTGTACTGGACGATTAAATCTCTGAACCCATTTGTCACTAAACTTAAGATCACCATTATTGAGATCCTCCCTAAGGACAAAGTTAGCCTTAAATGCTTTCGCATTTTCTTCATCAAAAATGCCATTACAAACTGTTTCAAAGAACTCCTTCTCTGATACTACCATTACAGGTTTCTTATTATAGCTGGCATAATCAATAGATGCCGTTAGAACTTTACAATACGTCTCAAATGAGATGCCGAATTGCGCTTTATAAGCCTTTATAAAGATTTCATCATTTTTATTGATGGAGGATGTTGGCATCAGATTATGTAATTTTGTGTACAATTCTGGATTACTCATAGACAGCTCTCTCAGCCTATAAAAATAGGAGTTTAGTTTATCAATCATAGGCTTTGGCATAACCAGTCTTCCATTTTTGAGAATTGTCAACTCTGAACCTTTTATTTTTTCTCCTAATTGATCCATATATACACCCATGTTCAAACTAAAGTGCATAAGGGCAAACAGGCGATCCAGCGTCTCTAATCTAGGTTTTCCTCCAGTATTGTGAATACCATTCAGAACAATGGTTTCAATCATACCTTGTGTTAATGTATTCATCTCAGAATATTCATTGACATAATCAAGCTGATTATCAAATGTAGCATCTAAAAAAGAATAGGCCTTGCTTAATGACTCATACCTTCGTTGTGTCAACTTCGACCAATAGATCATGGCATGATGGAGTTCGAGAAGACTTGTAAGAAGTTGTTTTGTATCCATTTCTGCCAACAGTTTTTGTACTTCAGCAAGGATATAATCAGATACCCGAATCATGATTTTCTTTGACTCTGCAAAATCAAAAATTTGTTCAGTCCCCTTCATGTTTAGGAAATCAGCAATCTCAGAAAGAACTTTGTCACAGTATCGGGAATTGACGTAATAGCATGAGTCAATACCATCCTTCTCGTCAATAATAGTTATATTTTCACTCTTGCCAACCTGAATAAATCTACCTGGTGCAGAATCAAACAATTGCATACCAACGTCAAATAATGACTCGTTAGAAGAGAATCCACAATCTTTAATTGCTTTGAAGAATTGGCCTACTAACTCTCTCTCCAAAGTAGTTGCATCCGAACTCATTATTTTTTCTGGTACACAAAATACCATAGTATTGTCATTTGCCTTTTTCCACTCGTAATCACTAATAGGCAAAATATATAATTCTACATGGAGAGTCCGACTAATACTATCTATGCATAGCTTTTTCTCTACAGTAAACATCCAATTCATCAAGGCAATGGTTGCCTCTCTGCCAAATATACGAAGTATGTCTTTGCATTTCACGTGAACCCACAATTCGTACTTGGCTAACTGAAGCATGAGAACCCCCTTTACTTTCATATATGGTACGTAGATAGGAATCTGCTTAGGAATGTCTGCATAGTGTTTAACCATAACATGGCACCCTCGTGGTGCATACTGAACAATATGCTCATCATGGCCACACAAATATTTCTCACGCATTGATAGAGCGTAACCTATTTCCATGAATGTGATAGCTGGCATTTCATCCCGATAGAATGTATAATTATTAGAACAGTAGTACGCAAATCGATCAATTTCCTGGGTAAGAAGAGCAAAGTTTTGATCCAATTTATCTTGATCATAATAATATAGATTCAGCAGATTCATCCTACTCTGGCTCATGACGATTTTCAGTTCTTCAACCGAAAAATGAGTTATATCACGACCAATAGTCATAAAGAGACCTTCCTCTGCCATCTCTTGTGTGACCAAGAATGTAAATATGGTTATATGTGGGTAGGCTTTATTTATTGCAGTCTCTGAATCCTTGACCGCTTGATCCAGTTTTGTTCTCTTATCTGCTAAGACAATTCCAATATTTGCAACCTTATCTTCATCAAAACGGAACCAAAGAAAAGGTGTATCTTGATAATTATTTTGTCCTATAAATGATCCATGACCATTTTGCAAGAGAAATCCAATTTCTTGAATCATCTCTTTTTCGATTAAAGAGAGGAGTGTTTTCTCGCCCAGTTCCTTTACAAGAATACCATAGCATAGTCTGTAAGCTAACCTTAAGAGATTAGTTGGGAAAAGAACTAAAAATTTTCCGCTATCAAGTTTTAAGAAAGGATGCAATTCAAATGTATCACTATGACCTAATTGAGATAATTCTTTTTCATACTCTTTCCTTTTCAGACATAATGACAATAGTTGCAGATACTTTTCCTCAACTTGGTATTTAGCCAAGATGGAGTTTACCTCAGCTTTATTAAAACAGGTATATGATTTATACTTTCCATATTCCTTGTAATTTGAGAAATAAACTGATTCTGCATCGTATTTTCCACATACATTACGGCTATAGTTGAATCTATTTGCTATTTCATTAGATATTTCCAATATAGCATAGACAATTGCCAACTTATTTCGATCTATCTTATTCTTTTGAACCAAAAATAACAACTGACAGAGAAGATACTTATGAGTCAAATAGAACGCAGAGAATACCTTGTAAGAACCAATCGGAGTGTTTACAGTTTCAACAAACAGCCTTTCCTGTGGATCTTCAATCTGTGGATTGCCATACTCAAGAATTCTATCTATGTGGAACCAATCATGCTTTCCTCGTTTCCACATCAAATACGCTTCGACCAAAGCCATTTCCAACCTATAACAGAAACTGGAATTTTCCTGTAACACAGACAAATAGGAGAGATACTTAAGTACCTTCTCTCTCTTCAAGTTATGATAGAATTTATTTTTCATTATAGTACTATTCATTTAACTACAAAATAGTAAGTTATATACCTAACTTTTCTATTGCATCATTTATAATATAAGAATTCGCAATGACATATTCATCAAACAAGTCCATTATTTTGTTCATTGCGTCCAAATTTTCCTCTTCTTTCATTTGCTTATATATGCCTAATAAAAGTTTCACAATTTTTTCTCTAAGATAAAAATCATTAGCATGTAAGAAGTCATGTGCTTTTATATACATGTAGCAATCTAATGGTAGCATATTAGCACATTTTTCTAGGTATTTAATCTGAGAAAAACGTTCCCTATGCGTTTTATTATTCCAATTCTTTGTAATCTCCTTAAATAGATTAAAATCTTCTACAGATAGGTCATCTATATGATATTCATATGATTTTACAATCTCTTCTCTATTATCCGCAATGTGGCATAGCACAATATCGTTTGCAGTTTCCCTATAACAAGGTTCAGAAATATTTTTTAAGGAAAGTCTTACCGTCATCGCTATGACTTTCTCGTCATTCAACGATAAAATTTTATAAAGATTTTGCTTGCATACATTCCTTATATTTTTATGGTATAATCCATAAAAGAATATCTGAGTTAATATCTCATGGCATCTATTATCTTTCATAAGTTCTACAATGTATGCACACACGGAATCTGTTTTAAAATAATAATAAGACTGTATCACATCTGCTCTTACCATTAGTCCGTAGGCTCCACTACCAGATAAATAAACAGAGAATAATTTGTCAGTTAGCACTTCATCATAATATTCCTTATAGTATATGTAAAATAAAACCTCTAAGCGCAATTCTATTGATAAGTCCTTATATAATAGGTTTAAAAGATTATAGATCTGGGCACGACGGGTGGATAACGCACAAATAGATATAAGGATGTTCAATGCATGACCTTGAAAACTATTGATAGCAATACCCAATTTGTGTTGTACAATATCTGCTAAGCTTTTACAGTGCAAATCTTCTTGCTCATCTTTTAAAAGTAATGGTTGTTTTATTGCTTGTATAAGTATCGGTATCAAATCATCTATCACACCATTTTCTTCCTTTGTATAGTTCATAGCAAGTTGTTCAAAAGTATATGCGCTATTTTTTATATAGTCCGCTTTCATATACCTTTGGAACAATGGGACTAACTCTTTTTTATTAGTTCCACCTAAAAATAATCCTAATAATCCTGCTTCTTGGTACATAGATTTGATATTTGGATTATCATGTAAAGAGAAGATAAATCTCTTATACTTTTCTGGAGAATTCTCTACACATTTAGTAAATGCTTCTGCATGTGCTCTTAGACTAATTGGTGGAAAATTGCCTTTGCGAAAAGCCCTTCGTTCATCTAATTTACCAAAAGAGGATAGCCAATTCTCGGGAGAGAAATGGTTATAAATCTCTTGTGTTGTTATACCTCCACAAATGGATGCCGCTGTTACATGATAGTCAAATTTTTCATTTGTATATGTACCATTAAAACGCCGACAAAGTTCTTGTTTACACCGTTTGGCTTCTTTCGTCAATGTTGATTCTAAAATAGTACAACATAGTAACTGCCACTTATGCCTGCCAAGATAAGGTAACACAAGTTCAGTGTATCTTCTATCATTGTTATGCATATAGTCTCCTTTTGATCTATATTTCAAGATATCCCTCTGATACTCTACTTGTTTCTCATGCGATACAGAAAGATACCACTTAGATAGAGCTTCTAAGAAATAATACCTAACGTCACCAAATTCAATGAACTTATCTAATTCTTCATTATTTGAAACTAAATTCTTGATATATGTGTCAAATAGAGTTGGCTTTGCAGCAATTACCTTGAAAGATAAAATAAACGCAGATTCCTCCTCAAGAGATAATAATTTTTCCACCATAGAGGTACCAAAATCTTGGTCATCAATATTTTGTGTAAGGAGATCTCCTAACCAGTCAAAAAACTTTTCTGCATAATCAGACATATAGTTACTGAAAATTTCATTTGTCGAATACCACTGATAGCTTTGTTTTCTTGTTTTGGAAACTATTTGTACAAAACAATCGTATGCTATCACTAAAAAATCTTTCGGATATTCTTTGTAGAATCTTTCACATATCTGTTCAAACAACTCGTAATCGTAATGCGACTTATGCTTATTGTTATTAACAAAGTAGTTAATGAGAAGTTCCTTCGTCTCTTCCAAAGCAAAATTCAGATTGGTATCAATTGCATCCATGACACAACTTGCCAAATCGAAATTGGGTTTTACTTTTAAGTTAATGTAACTTTCTCTTACTTTCTTATTGGAATAATCATTATGATTTCGTAACATCCACATCGTTATATTCTCTTTAGTAGGACTGTCCTTTATTGTATCTACCATGTCATAAACGTCGTCGGGAAATTTCGAGGCATAATTCGAAAACAAAATTCGCAGAGGATCAAAATAATCGTTTTCGGTGGTAAGGTCAGCCACTAAAGGTTGTATCAAGTCCTTTATTGTCGGGAACCATAAAGGATTCGATGTTGTCGAAAGGAAATAAATAAATAATTGGTGACTGAGTTTGGGCAATTTCTTAATGATATCAATCTCGAACTTATATATAGCATCACTATATGAGAGTATAGAAAGAGCCAGTTGTTTCAGATGCAAACGAATATCATCAGAGAATATTATTGTATTAATATCTTTTTTATACAAAGAGTCAGAATGTGCCCTCTCAAAGTCTAAGAAAATTTTAATTGAGGAACGTATCTCTAATCCTTGAAATTGTTTTTTCAATTCAGTAATAAAAGACTTCTTATTTGATGCATAATACCTTGCAAGTACATAATCGTAAAAACTTTGATGAAAGAACGAGATTCTTTTATTGTCATACTTTACGATGCACTCGCTTGCTAAATACCTTGTCGCATTATTGTTTCCAACCGTTATTAACCATGTTGGAGTTAAAGTTTCCGCTTCTTGAACAGACTTTGCAATTTCAAACATGACACCTTCCAAATTACTACAAGACGTATGTTCGCTTGCATAATTTATCAATGACAACCACAAGCCATCATATAACTCCATGTAGTTTTGATAATTGTATTCTCTAACATTGCCAGAGTCGTATAACCTACAAAAGACATCTAGATATTGGGCAGTTTTTAGTATCGTAATTGTTTGGGATGTTAATTTACAATAAAGACCAGAATCTAATTTGTTAATAACATACTCAACATCCTTATCATCCAATCTATTCACCTCAATAGCAGTGCTATGCTCTTTTAATTGACTTAATGATGGGTCATATTCTAAATCATACTTCCTACAAGACACTATTATTCTTATGTCTTTGCTATACTCCTTTTCCCATGCAGCAATTACATTCAAGAGTATATTTAGCTTATCTCTATCGTTAGATAAATATTGGGATAATGCATCTATTTGGTCTATAATAAAAACAACTCTCTTATGCTCAGATACTAATAAATCCAGTGAAGCGTGTAATCTCTCCAAAGAAAAATCAGAAGTTTCATTTTCTGTAATGTTGTAATAATCTGCCTTAATCGTCAGACACTTAATTCCTGTTGCGGTAAGTTTATCCAGTAAATCCTTAATGATAACAGTTTTCCCGACTCCTGCATTTCCAACCAAAAGTTTTAATTGACAATCTTTAGATGTCAAATCGCCTTGTATCCAATCAAATAATTGATCTGTTTCTTTTCTAGCTATATGAGATTCTTTTAATCCATAAAATGTAGTCGTTATTCCTTCAAAAGATTTCAGGTTTACATCTAAAAAATCTAATAGTTTTGACTTCTCATCTTTTAATGATAACATTTGCTCATGGTATAATGTTTCCCATAAATCAATGACCGAGTCAACATTATTTTCTGTAAGATTTTCATTGTCTTTAAAATAATACCTGTAAGTCTGTTGAATATTTTCCGAGTTGGCAATTTGACTCTCAACAAAAGCTCGGTCAATATACTTCCAATAAACGATATCGTTGTTAGTATCACAAGTGATAAACAAAACAACTTCTCCTTTCATTCTATGGGCATACGCAAGAAGTGATGTCGGGATGTCATAACAGACGCCCTTTTCACTGATAGCGTTGTTATTATAATGCTTTATCTGCACTGTAACTTTTGCGACAATTGTATCATCGACATCCAAAATACTAATATACCCATCTGTATTTGCTTCTGTTCCACCTTCTTCAATGTTAGAAGTGTCAACCCTTTTATCTTCTAAGATTTTCCGTAGTAGCCGAACAGATTTTTCATCCAAACGTTTTGAAGCCCAAGATGATTTATTAGGCTGTAAATTCAGATTTTTCATTTAAGTTGCTCTTTACTCAATTCCTTATCTACAAACACTATTAAATCTTTTGGATTAACCTGCAAAATCTCTGCTATCTGAAATAGCAATTCGAGGCTTGGCTGTCGACGATTGCAAACGTATGAGTTGACAATAGTGAAACTCTTACCGAGTTTCTCTGCAAGCCATGTTTGCTTAATCCCTTTCTCGATAAGCACCTCTTTAATTCTATTAGTTGGACTTTCCATAAATATTATATGATTATTTGCAAATATAGTAAATTTTCTTGTATAAAACACTTAATAAGAGGGGAATTTTCCCCTCTTATTAAAGTTTATGTGTTCAACACTATTTGTTTTTCTTATTTTGCAGGTTATTCTGCATTAAACTATCTGCCTTTTGCTTCAAATCCATATCGTAACCATCCGCTTTCTCCTTAATAAGCCTGATAATTTTTTCATCACGGTGAATGTCAAACACATCGTTAAGCCATAGGATTTCCTTAGAACTACAACCTCGCCATACTCTAATGATACGAAATTTCAAGGCATCGTCTTTGTATTGCTGTTTGCTTTGCCACAAGAAGTAATTGCCGACCAAAGAAACAAAACAAAGGACAGATACTGCTACCATATAAGTAAAGACTTTTGAGGATTTGATGTCAAAGCTGTGCCTGTGAATATGTTCCAGCGGTATTGGAAGCTCTTTCTTCTCCTGCCATTCGTGCAACATGGTCAAGACACTTGCCACCAATTTGTCCATGGATTTAGCCTCCTCGTCCTTGATGCGTACTTGTACTCCAATATACTTGTTAAACACTTCTTTTGTTCGCTGTTCATACTGATTGAGCAATTCCTGTTCTTTCTGCTCATCACTTTGTGCTGGTGTAGATTGAACAGGGAGGGAAACAGAACCGTTCTCCTTTTCTTTCAACTCCTTTAGCTCCCTGTAAATTGTCTCCAGCTTATTTTTAATTTCCTCAAAGAGGACAAATGTATTATTGTCAGCCATAGTTATAAATGTATTTTACGTTTTTTCTTTTTCTTCTTTTTATCGAGTGTGTTGTAAACCTCTGCAGGGACAGTACCATGAGTTTGAAACAAATCCAATCCTCCTTCTATGAGGTTGTTGGTAATTTCGCTCGTGACACTTGCAGCATTGGATATGAGGTTTATCATTCCTTGTGTCTGCTGTTCGTGTTCCCTGTTGTTCTGTTGTAGGGCAAAGTCTATTTTAGAATAGCTGAAACTTCTGTCCACCTTAGAGCCATTGAAATGATAGCCGTTCTTTTCAAAGATAATACCTTGAACTTCCTGTGAGTTGCCTTTGTACTTGAAAAGAACACCAATATTCTGCTTTCCCAAATGACTAAGGAGAGTTGTCCAATCCCTGCACCGAGCTATTTCTGTTTTCAACGCCTGATAGATTTCATACTTGGTCTTGTCAGGCTCCTTTAAGCGATGTTCCTTGACTTTCTCCTTGCCATCGGCAAAGTATAAACCGTATTTTGTGGTCAGTTCCTTGCAAATCTTCTCACTTCTGAACCTATCGTTACGGTCAGAAATAGTCTTGCCGTTATTGTTTATCCGATTGAATGCAATATGCACATGTGGGTGCTCCTTATCGAAATGGCGACCGATAATGTACTGCGTATCTTTTATCCCCATCTTTTCCATATATTCACGAGCAACTTTCGCCATCCACTCATTGCTGAGTTTTGGGGAGTCCTGTGCGGAGAAACTCAGGGAGATATGGCCAACAACCTTACCCACTCGTGGATTCAGTTCTGTTTGGTCAATGAAGCTCTGAACAATATGATTGATACCATCCGTTCTCACTCCAGAACTATCTATAAGCTCCGTTCCTTTCTTCGGGTCAAGGATGTAATTGACGACACCCTTGAACCCCGAACCTTTCATTATCTTGGCTATCATCTTCGTATCAGATTTAATATTTCATCTATCTTGCCAATGATGATTTTGTGGAAAGGAGCAATGACATGAAACCCTTCCGCATTGGCACGATGTGCCAACTGATTGAGATTATTTGCCATTCCACACAGCTTGCGGATGAAGTCTGCTTGCTCTACGGTCAGTCGTTCAATGACGTTTCCTTTATCAAGAACTTTTCTTACAAACTCACTCGTGGTTACTCCTGCGCTTTTGGCTTTACCTTTGAGCGTATAGTAATCCTGCGTATTCAGTTTCACCGTGATACGGTATTTCTTCTTTTCGGCTGCGCCCTTGGTTGGACGACCACCTTTTTTATATTCTGTTTTTATCATACTTGTTTCTTTTATTTGATTTGATGGAGACCAGCGGGATAATCCTCTGCAACGACTGTCAGGAGGTGGAGCAGGTGGTTTTGGTATGCCCAAAACATAAACTTGCTCCCCGAAAAACAGATTATGCAAAGCAAATCCTACAATCATAGCTTAATCCCTTTAGTTTTCTTGATTTCAGCTTTCTCTGAATGCTTGAATTCAGCACATAAATACTCATTTAGGTCTTTATAATTCTGGAAGACGGAAGAGCAGTCTTGAACATCAACACCGTCTCTTTTAAGTTGTTCTAAAGTTCGCTTTCCTCCTTCATCATTATCTAAATATGAACAGATGAGTTTGTGCTTTGAAAGAAAAAATCTCGACTTTTTGATATTATTAACCGAGTTAAGTATCAGTGCAGCTTTCTTCTCTTCATCTGGACTCATCGTAAGCAGACTAAGATAATCCATAAAACCTTCAAACAGATTGATTTGTTCTGAAGGACTGGGAACATACGACACATCGGAAGGAGGCAAACACCCTTTGAAATATGGATTGCGCAACGCATACCCATAAGAATTGTTTGGAAAACCTATTGCGTAAAAACTTCTATCACCAATTCTATAATGGATTTCCCTACAATATTTTTTCGCAATGTCCAGATTGATTCTTCTATGTGTGAGATATTCTATGAGATTTGGATGACATAAGTTGGTAGAGCCAATAACCTCTATACGTGATTGGCTTGGAGAATTTGTTTTGCTATTAGCTATGGATAATTTCGGCAGGATATTTTGTTTGCCATTAAACAACTCTATAGCTTGTATTAAACTGCAATTATGTAGGGTAATTCAGTTAATTCCCTCTTAGGA
>NZ_KV815150.1:0-17910 GCF_001814145.1 Prevotella sp. HMSC073D09
CATAAAGAAACGTTCTTTACTTTTTCCTCATTATGTGCCACTGACAGTCCGTTTTCAACTTGTAGCGAATGCACTGAATGGCCTCCGCCAGGTTGCTTTTAGTAACACAACAGCGTTTTGCCACAGACAAATGTGGCAAGATTACATTTTTTATTGTATCTTTGTCCAGTACTTCGTACATGAGAGGAGTGTTTGTCTTGGTTTTACTGCATAAGGATAATAAACTCCTCTCAATTTGTAGAGATTTTAAAAGTCTGGATGACTTCATTATAAGACAACAAACACGCTACTCAGCAAGCATGCCAAACATGGTGACACTTGTTGAGTAGCGAGTATCTAGATGTAGATTGGTGGTGAGCAACAGGGATTACCTGCCTAGCCAAGTTTCTGGGTTTAGTTTCGCTGTTTCCTTGCGCAGTTGGAATTGCAGGATGTTATCCGCACCCACGGTTCCGAGCGTTTGGCGTGTGGTTACGCGTTGGCCACGCGTTACACTGGCCGAACGGAGATTGGCGTACACTGAGATATAGGCACCGTGGCGTACCATTACTACCATCGAACCGCCGTAACCAAACACGGCACTCACCTCGCCATCGTATATGCTGCGTGCTTGACAGCCGTTGCCACCAAGGATGTTGATGCCCTTGTTGTCGAGTTTTACGTTTTTAAGACCTTCAACATTGTATTGCCCGAAGTGGCTAACGATGCGATAGCTGCCTGTAATGGGCATGGGCAAGCGCCCCTTGTTGGCTTCGAAACCGCCGCTCACCATTCGGTCTACCGTACTGAGCTTGCGTGTTTCCTCCACTTCCTTCTTACTGTCGGCAATGGCCTTCTCGCTTCTCGCCCTTTCGGCTTCGGCTTTGCGCTCGGCCGCCACGCGTGCAGCCTCGGCTTCGCGTGCCGCTTGTTGTGCTCGTGCCTGTTTCTCGGCCGACTCGCGCGCCGCTTGGTCGGCTCTTGCCTTACGTTCGGCAGCCTCTCTGGCCTCCTTTTCGGCACGTGCCCGTTTGTCTGCCGTTTCCCTTTCTGCTCTTGCCCGGCGTTCTTCAGCCTCGCGTGCAGCCCTTTCGGCCTCAACTCGGCGTGCCCTTTCGGCTTCTGCGGCCACCTTAGCCTCGGCTCTTAGTCGCTCTTCGCGTGCCTTGGCTTCGGCAATGCGGCGTTGGTTCTCGCGTGCCGCTGCTTCGGCAGCAGCTTTCTTTCTTGCCAACTCTTCGGCTTTACGTTTAGCAGCCTCGGCTGCTTCTGCTTTACGCTTGGCCTCGGCTATGGCTCTTTGCCTAGCCTTTTCCACTTCGATGGCAATGAGTCTGTCTATCTCGGCGTTTAAGGCGGCATCTTTCTTTTGTTGTTCGGCAATGACGGCCTGAATGGTCTTTTGTTGCTGTTGCAGTCCGTCTACGGCTTTCTGTTGTTCGTCTTGTTTGGTTTGCAGTGCGGCGTGTTCTTGGCGGCCCTTATATAATAAGGTGTTCTTTTGGCCTTTCACCTCTTCCAATTGGATGTGTTTCTCGGTTACTTGTTGCTGTTTGGCCTTAACCAATTCGCCTTGTGCCTTTTGATACGAGGCATATTCGCGCACGAAACGCATGCGGCGATATACTTGTGCCAAATTTTTGGCCGAGAAAACAAACATCATCTTGTCTTGCACCGAACGGTGGCGCGCCATGTAGCGCACCGAACGGATGTATTTTGCCTTGCGGTCGGCCAACTGTTGTTCAAGCGTAGCCAACTGCGAGTTAAGTATGCCGATGTTTCCTTCGATGTGCTTGATGTCTTTTTGAATGCCGTCGATGTTCTTTTGGCGTTCGCCAATCTCGCTGTTGATAACCATCAACTCTTGCAACCTCTTCTTTACGTCGGCCTGATTGGCTTTAAGTGCGGCCTCTTGTTGTTGAATTTTTTTCTTTATGGCCTCCCTTTGCCCCTGTAAGCCCTTGATAACTTTGTTGGTTTCAGCCTGCGTGTTCTTTTCGCGCGCGGCGTTTCCACGTTTGTTTGCCGCCTTTGCACCCTTCTTGGGTGCAGGCTTGACTGTTTTCTTAGCAGGTGCTTTCGTTATCTTGGCGTTCTTTTTGGCAGGTTGTGCGGCTTTGCCTTTGGCCTGCGTTCGCTTTTGTGTGGTGACCGTAGGGCGCGACTTCTTAGCGGAACGCTTTTTCTGCGCACCGAGTGGGAAAGCCACCATGAGGGCAAGGAGGATGGTTAGAACGTGTTTCATCTACATGTTGAGTATTTTGTTGAAGACATCTTGTGCCTTTACGCGCTTATACTTAGGCGACACCGTTGTTTGTGCCTCCCATTTATCGTCGGTCTTCACTTCGTTCATCTTGATGCTCACTTGCAAAGTTTGTCCGCCCTTCACGGCTGCAGAACTCATACTGAACACTTGCGATGCGGGGAACATCTTTACGCCGACTCCTTTGAAGTCGCCATACTTCCATGTAAGTCTCGAAGTTCCGCGTGTGGCGTCTTGATGGGTGATGTCCGTTTGTCGTAAGCGTCCGTTGTCGGCATCCGCTAGCCAGGCATAGTTGAAATTGCCCGTGGAATAGGTTACGGGGTTGCTGCTGCCGCCGCTGAAAGTAACGCTGAACTGGTTGAGGTCGCTTTCGGTGATGCGTGGGCGGTCGGGCAATAGCAGTTGGTTCCAGAACAAGGCCTGCAAGCTGTAAAAGTTAAGTCCGTTCTTTCGCAAAAAATCCATTTGGTTGTAGTCGGCCTTGATGTATTCTTTATGAATGCGGTCGATAACCAACACGTAGTCGGGTGTGAACTCTATACGTCCCACTTCGGTGCCAAGCAGTGGCACAAATGCTTGCAGACGTATCACTTCGTCTTTTCTCATGCGCAGTTGTCCTGGCACTGTTACGTCTTTTCCCGCGCCTTGTAGGTTGAGCGAAATACTTCCAACGATGTTTTTGGCATACACTTGGTTGTCGTTAACGCGGCGCATGAAGGCCAATTGGTTGTTGGCCAGCACTTCGCGGTCGCGTGCAGCCTTGTGCGTGGGTGTCGAGCTGTCGGACACCACAGCCGACTTTGTTTTGCAAGAGGTCCATATCAGTGGTGTAAGTACCACTACGAGAGCAAGACTTAGTATTCTTACTGCCGCTTTAAAACCTGTTATGTGTTGCAGCCCATTGTGGGTGCATGCCGTTGTTGTTTTTTTCTTCTTTATCATAACTGTATGTTTTTTGGTGGTAAATAGTGTATATGTACTCTCGAAGAGTGAAAAGACCTTTAAAGGGTGAAAGGGATTTTAAAGGTGAAAAGGTGAAGAGGTGAAAGGATGGCTGCGCCCTTTGTGCTTGTTAGCCTTGGCTTGCTAATTCGTCTAGCTGGGTTGGCGTTTCTAGTGTTTCTAGTTCTTCTAGTGTTTCTAGTTCTTCTAGTGTTTCTAGTGATTCTAATTCTTCTAGTGATTCTAGTAATACTCGTATTTCTATTTTTTCTAGTAATACTAGCTTACTAGTTGTTCTAGGATTTCTTGCCTGCCTTGTTGGATTAGCTTGCCAGACATGGCCTATAAAGGCCCATTGCTTAGCGCTTTAAACATCTTTGTTCCGTCACGTCTTGTTACTCTTCATCATCCGATTTAACTCCTTAATTCCCCTAAAATCCTTCTTACTTCACTCAGAAAGGTTTCTTAAGTTTTATTTTCCTGTTGATAACAGCCTTGTCGGCACCCAGTTCCAAGGCCTTTTTCCAATATTCAATGGCCTTGTTCGTGTCGCCATTCATGGCGTGAATGTCGCCGGCATGTTCCACCACCACCTTGCTTTTAAGGCTGTTAGAGTCGTTTTTGAGTGCCTGGTCGATGTAAACCTGCGCCTCCGAATACCTCTTTTTAAGGAAAAGCAGCCACGCATAGGTGTCGAGATAGGTGCCGTTGTTGGGTTCTTCCTTCACAGTTCGGTAGCTCATGGCCTCGGCTTTATCTAGCTCGATGCCCTTTTCACCTAGGTAATAGGCGTAGTTGTTAAGGCATCCCAAGTTGTTGGGCTTCCATTGCAGGCAGCTGTCGTACGAGGCGAAAGCCTCTTTTGCCAGCCCCTTTTGATAGAGAATTTCCCCCATTAGCTCGTAAAAGTCCGACACGATGTCCTTATTGCTGTTGGCGTTAATCTGCGTTACGCCCCTTCTGAAAGCGTCTAACGCCTCATCTTTCTTGTCTTTCTGAAAGCAGGCAATGCCTTCGAAGTAGTAAAAAGCCATCTCTTCGGGGTTGTAGGCCTGTGCCTGCTTGCTCAAAGCCAGTATTTCGTCCCATTTTTGTTTTCTCCAAAGATTCTCGATGAGCTGCAAACGTGCCCCAGCGTTATCGGGTGCGATGGCAACAACCCGTTTCAGGGCGTCAACCACCAAGCTGTCGGGCATCTTCTTCACCGACATGTAGGCCGCTTTCAGCTCGGCCATTCCCGCGTCGTTGGGGTTAGCCTCCGTTATTTTGTCGAAAAGGGCCAGCACCTTTGTGCTGTCGCCGCCTGCGCGTTCGTTTTCTTGCACCACCTGTCGCATGATAGACAGTTTCGTTTCGTCGTCCGTCTTCGCGCTGATGAGCATTTTGTCGCGCAGCTGTGTGGCTTTCGCCTCATCGTTTTTGGCGCGATAATAGTCGTAGAGCGATGCTTGTGCAAAGCTGTTGTCGGGGTCGTCGGCCAATACGTCGGTA
The DNA here is from genome assembly GCF_001814145.1 of Prevotella sp. HMSC073D09. NCBI lineage: Bacteria > Pseudomonadati > Bacteroidota > Bacteroidia > Bacteroidales > Prevotellaceae > Prevotella > Prevotella sp. HMSC073D09. Next base: position 4,679 of record NZ_KV815150.1, read on the forward strand.
AAAATCTTATGCGCGGCGGCCTCCTTTTGGTTCTGCATAAGCCAGTTTCCAAGCATCAGACGATAGTTCACGTCATTGGGATGGTCGTCGCTTAACTGTTTCAAAGCCTTGTATGCCGCGTTTTTGTTGTCCAGCATCTCGTAGGCGCGCACCTTCGAGAGGGTTGTCTCTTCGCTAACGCCGTTCACTTGTTCCAGTCGTTCGAGCGACCTTAGCACCCCTGCAAAGTCTTTCTTCTTGTTATAAAGCTGCATGAGGATGTTCAGCGCATCGTCGTTGTCGCGCTCCCCACTGTTTGTGGTGAGCCTTTCGTACGTCTCGATGGCCTTGTCGAAGTTGCCGCTGCTGATGTAAAATTGCCCTAGGCGTTCGGTAAAGGTGGCGTTGTCGGGGCGTAGCGATGCCGCCTTTTGCAGGCAGGCCAATGCCAACGAGTCGTTTTTTATCTGCACATAGTAAGGTGCCTGCATGAAATACACCTCCGCTGCGTTGGGGTTGATGCTCAGGCAGTGGTTCATCAGGGCAAGTGCCGAGGCGTAATTGCCTGTGTTTTCTTGTTTCACGGCTTCGAGAAAGAAGTAGTCGAAACGGCGTTGGTCGTTGTACGACAGGTTTTTAGCAGGCACAACTCTTGCGGGTTGCGCCTTTTTCTTAGCCCATAGCGTGGGTGTTGCCAGGGTGAGGGCCGTGGCGATAGTGGCTGTCGCAACGGCGATGTGTATCAGATTTCGTTTCATCAGTTGTGTTATTTCAGTCCAGTATGTCCGTATCCGCCTGCTCCTCTTTCGGTTTTGTCGAGCGTCTCGGTGAGTTCAAAGCTCACTTGTTCGTGCTTGGCAACAATCATTTGTGCAATCCGTTCGCCGTCTTTCACGATGAAAGATTCGTTAGAGAAGTTAATCAGTAGCACCATAATTTCGCCGCGATAGTCGGCATCCACTGTGCCAGGAGTGTTAAGCACGGTGATGCCGTGTTTCAGTGCAAGTCCGCTGCGTGGTCTTATCTGCGCCTCGTAGCCTTCGGGCAGGGCGATGTGCAATCCCGTTGGCACCAGTTGGCGTTGCATGGGCAGCAGGGTGATGTCTTCGTCGATGTTGGCTCGCAGGTCCATTCCTGCACTAAGAGCCGTGGCGTATGTGGGTAGCGGTTGGTGTCCGCGGTTAATAATCTTTACTTTCAGCATCTCTTCTCGTTTTATTGCGCGTGGCGCAGCATCTGCAAAAATACGCAATTATCTTGATATAAGGACAAAACGCTTATTTAAAAATACACAAAAACGGACATTTGGTGGTGAAATTGGCGAACAATAGGCGGAAAGGGGAGGGGGATGTCAATGATGCTGACGCCATCTGATAGATTAAAAAAGTGTAGTGTACTGAGATTAGTTGACAGCTATCGTTGTTAAATACTCCTTTGTTTGACTATAAATTATAAATATAAAATCGCAGGGTGATTTATTCACTTGCGAAAGTTAGTTAAGGAGAACGGCATAAGCGTGATGTTTTTTAGAACAGACCTTAGGCTAAAACCGAAACAAGGTGCGTTTGTTTCATTCAAAATTTCACAACTTCCGTTTTTCAAAACGTATAATAACATAAAATAACCTCTTATTGTTTGCCATGTCTGTAAAATTGTTTAACTTTGCAGCATAAGACTATGCAGAGGCAAATAGTTGCCTTGTAAAGGTCGTGACAGGTAAAGCACGTTCGTATTCAACATCGTGACAACGGGTTGGAAACTTCGCAACGCACAGCGGATGCCCATGAAAAACAGCGTCCGATAGAGATTAGAGATGGCAAATGCCCCTTTATTGAGAGTTACGGAATTGTACGTACGTATTATAAGAATGCAACTTATACATGTCATGGAAAACGAGAGAATTAATACCGTAGGGGGTTACGAAACACAAGTCTTGTGCAAATGCAAAACCATTGAGTACGGCAATGCCGTGGTGCGTTGGGCGTTTAAGCAGCTGGCATGTTGTTTATTGCTGGGGCTTATCGTATTGTTAAACATCTAACCTTCTGGGGCAATTACCATTTCATTAAATAACTCATAATAACATGAACACGTTTAGACTTTTATTTTTTATGCTGCTTGTGGCAATGCCAATTAGGGGATTTTCATACACCGACGACCAAATTGTGAATTTCGGTGATTGCTATTACAAAGTTGTTTCGGGAAAGAAACTAACCCTTTCTTATCTTGGCGTGAAATCCACCAAGACAGGACATTTGAACTTGCCACCCACCGTGACCGATAAGTACGGATACGTTCTTACTGTTATCGGGGCAGAGTATAATCCACAATACAGGAGTTATGACATCACCTCTGTACATTTGCCGGAAACCATGGAGTATATTTGGGGGTACGCATTCTCGGGTGCTGCACTCACTTCTATGAACATTCCCAAAAAGTTGGAAACGATAAGGTCTGGGGCGTGGAGTAGCATTTACTCGACTCCAAGATTCGATGTGCATCCTCAAAACCCCAAGTTTGAGAGCGATGCAAACGGTGTACTCTACTCTAGGGGTAGGAAAACACTTTATGCCGTTCCTTCTAATGTTACGTTGCAGGGAGGGAAGTACACTGTCGACGGGCAAGTAACGTATATCGATGCGGCTGCTTTCCAAAGCGTGCATGGCCTTACAAGGATTGCTTTGCCTAAAAATCTGGAAAGGGTGTACGAGGGTTACCCCACTATTGTACCCACCAACTCGTTTGCTGCCTTCGAAATCCCTGCTGGTGCACCACATTTCAAGGTTCTCGATGGCGTGCTTTTCAGAGATAACACGCTTGTATTGTATCCAAGAGGAAGAAATGCCACCAACTATACCGTACCCAATGGCATTAAAGCCATTACTAATTACGCCATATCAAGTAATTCCAAACTGGAAAGCATCAACCTTAACGGCGTAACGAAGTTGGTTAAATCGTCCATCTACAATGCAAGTAAACTTACCTCCATAACATTGCCCCAAAACTTGAAACCCCATGATGACGTAACGGGTGATGGTATGTCGGAAGGTTGTTTTGAGGCATGCTCGAATTTGACGGAATATAAGGTCCATCCCCAAAACAAAGACTTTGTTGCCGTGGGGGGTGTGCTGTTCTCTAAGAACATGAAAACGCTTTATTTCTACCCTGGCAGCAAAATGGGTGCAACCTATACGATACCTCAGAGTGTAGAGGTGATCGCGGGTCACGCCTTTCAAAGTGCCAAGTATATAACCTCGATGCACATTCCTGCAAAAGTGGCGCGCATCAACGCAGAAGCTTTTCGCGATGTACAAAACCTCAAGACGATAACTTTCGACGCAAATTCGCAATTACAAGAGATTGAATATTATGCATTCAGGTGGTGCAGCAGCCTAAAGGAGGTGACGTTGCCCAAATCGCTGCCCAAGCTGAACGAGATTTTCTACATGTGCATCAACCTAGAAACAATCAATGTCCCGGCAGGTTCAAAACTGAAAAACATCAGGCATGGGGCTTTTTCCACGAACTCCAAACTGAAAGCATTCAATTTCTTAGGCGACTGCGAGTTGGAGAGGCTTGAAAAGAATGTGTTTGCTGGTCTGCGCCTTCTCGAGTCGTTTAACATCCCTAAGTCTGTGCGCTTTATCGAGTCTAACGCTTTCATCGGATGTGCTAGTATGAAGACGGTAACATTCCATCCCGATGCCGAAATAGATGTAATAGGTGCAGGAGCCTTTGCCGATTGTGGCATTACTAGCATCAACATCCCCAAGAAAGTAACGAAGATTGAGCGCGAGGCCTTCTTGAAATGCCAAGCTCTTACCAAAATAGACGTGACAAAAACAACAACTAGCATTAGCCCCGAGGCATTTAAGTACTGTTCAAACCTCACAGAAATAAACGTAGACAGAGACAATAACGAGTATTCTAGCGTAGACGGCTGCCTGCTCTCTAAGAATAAGGCGAAACTAATGATTTTCCCACCGGGCAAAGCCAACGATAAGTTCACGTTGTTGCCTCCGTCGATAACCATTGTCGGCGACTATGCCTTCTACGATTGTAAGAAACTGGTGAATGTAACTATCCCCAATAAGGTAGACTCTATCGGCATTCGGGCATTCGGACTTTGCGATAACTTGAACACCATCACGTTCCTTTGCGACCAGATGATTACCCCCAACAGGATTAATCAAGCCCAGAATGAAACCTCGTTCGATGAAGACAAGGGGCCAATAAAGAACATGGGAAAGATACGCATCAACGTGCGCAAAGACAAACTTGCCGCATATCAAGCTGATCCATTTTACGGTAAGTTCGCCTCCATAAGCCCCTCGTTCAACGAAAAGACCGAAGAATACATCGCTGTGTCCGACAAAGCGGTCGATTTGCTCAGCACTTCGTGTGCCGACCACACCTTTATCTTGCCCAAATCTATCGAGTATCAAGGCAACACCTACGAAGTGAGTCTTATCGGCGACTACGCTTTCGAGAACGCTCCCAGCAGCGTACAGGAAGTGGTGGTTAAGAAGAACGTGAAGTATATCGGGGCAAGGGCTTTTGTGGCTAAAAACCATAATATAAAGAGCGTATTCTTTATCGAGAGCGAACCAACTAAGGACATGCTCAGCACCACTCGTTTCAAGCTAGACGAAACGGAAACGAACTTTAACGAATTTGCGCCTTACACCAAGATATATGTTAAGAAGTCGGCATGCCAAGAGTATAAGGATAAGTGGACGAAGACTGTTTACGACCAATTTGCAAAGAAGGATAAGCCAAGCCCCTACAACTTCACCTCACAAATAGACTATCGAATCACCGACTTGCAGATAAGTACGAAGTACGCCACTTTCGCACGCGAGTTCGATGTTGACTTTAAGGATTGTGTGGCTGAAAACGGCGTTCGTGTAGCTGCATTCGTGGCTGGTTCTAAGATAGAGGCAGGAGCTGGCGACTATGGCACTGCAACCGCTCACATTAAGATGACTAGTATTGATAAGCACGGCGGCGTTAGCGACTCGTACGCATATGTGCCAGCCGAGACAGGTGTGCTACTGAAAATAATAGACAATAAGGTTGCCTCCAATAACAAATTCTATTACACCATTGGCGAGAAAGACAATGTCCCGTATAACATATCTAACAATGTCATGCATGGCGTGTTTGGTAAACCTGCCACCGTGCAAGCTTCGACAGCAGCACCAATCTATGTGATGCAGGGCGGAACGTTCAAGAAATGCACTACGCCTTTGAACAACTTCCCCGTACATAAGGCATACCTTAAACTGAAAAAGCCTGCGGGCGCCAAGTTGATACTGCATTTCGATGACGATGATACCACCACCGCTATCGAAGAGGTGACAACTGATGAGGGCAACATAGGCAACGACATATTCTATAATCTGAACGGACAGCGAGTGAGCAACCCACAAAAGGGTATCTACATCCGCCAAGGCAAGAAAGTAATTGTTAAATAAAATATGGTGCAATGAAAAAGGAAACATACAGAAGGCCATTGGCCATGGTATTGCTGGTGGCAACAGAACAACTGATGATCGTAGCCAGCCCTGGCGTTGGCGGGGGCTACAACCCACACAATCCCATAGATGGCAAGGCCTCCGACTTCTTTGAAGAAGAGGAGGACGAGAACTTTGAATCCGAAGGCTGCAATGCCTTTGCCGAGTTTTAAACTGCTAACGCAGCATCGCGGCAAACCTCCCTAAATGGGCGTTTATATAGTAATTGAGCATTAATGAAAACCTGAATAGGGGAGCAACGATTGCTCCCCTATTCTCTTCTGTGGCCAAATTTGCGAGGGTGCGTTCAATGCCTAGCTGAAATTGTTCAGCAAGCTGTTGTGTATGTCTCAAACCACCCTCACCTAAACGTTTTAACCCCAAACGGTCTTAAATCGAAAGCCACAGAAGAGTGATGCTTTGAAATATACGTGTTCCGTAACGTACAACAGGTAGGGTATTCCTCTCAACAACTATATCGGGATAAAGAATTTTTCACAAGAATGCGCAAAGCTTGTAGGCAGTTGATAATAAACGTGGTACGAGCGGTTCCGTAGACAAATCTTTTTCTTTATTCTTCTCGCGCAAGTAATGCCTCGATTATACACATTCCAAGTCGAAGTGCAAAAACAACGGTTGTTTTTTCAACCCCAATCGGGCATTAGAGCCTGTGCAGATTTTGTTTGATTGTTGAGCATATTGCCTGTCTTATTCTTGAAGGCATAGCAGGCTACGTCGAGAGAATGAGACAGAAAGGCTTTCGACAAACAAATGAAATCAGCATAGGAAACGATGGAAACAACCTAAAATAATTGATAAGCGGTTTAACGAACCGATTGGGGGTTAAGGCACAACAATAGGCAAAAGTCGCATTTTCTTGCCCGTTTTTTTGCTCGGCTAAAATAAAATGCGTACCTTTGCACCCGTTTTAAAAGTAGAGAGAAGTGTAGACTGGCTAAAAAATCAGTTTTCTTATGTCTTTATAAGTCGGCGCATGGTCGCATTTGGTCGTATGTTTTATCTGTCCATTTTGCGATATTTGTCGATAATAATAACAATATTCAGGTACAAAGCTAATCAAAGAATGAAAAAGAATCAATTGGAAAGGAGTTTGTACACCAAACCCCAAGTAGAGGTTGTAGGTGTTGAAGCAGTAACGTTGCTCGACGCATCAGTGCCCGGACAGCATAATAAAGCTGTAAAGGGAGGAGAAATTGAGGAAGATGAGGATGAGAACTCAAAGTACTTTTAAGGAAAACCAAGAGCCTTACAAAGTCTGTTTTATGTTTTAAAGTAATCGAGAAAACAAAAAAATCAAGTAAATAATGCAATTAACGAAGACAAATATAAGGAGTTTTGCCTTTGCGGCAGCTCTTGTTGCTTTGGTGACGGGATGTCAGTCGAACATTGACGAACTTACCCAAACCAAGACCCCAGACACTGGGAGTACAGAAACTACAGGCCTAACGGCATTTACATCAAATGGCAGTACAAGGCAGGTTAGTGCAACTACGCGTACCTCGATGAGCTATCCCGATGGTGCTTTCTATTGGGAAAACGCCGATAAGATTTACGTGTTGGACGACAAAAGCACTTATCAGTGCAGTAGAAACAGTGTGAGTGCCGACAAGCAGGCCGGTTTCAAGTTCATGGTGCCAGGTGCTTTTGCCAACAGCAACACCTATATGGTGTTTTATCCTGGTGTAAACGGCACCAACAACAATGTTACCATTGCCGAAAACCAAACCCAGAACGAGCCTAACAGCACTAAGCATTTTGGCGAAGCGGGCGATTGCGGCATGGCCATAGCCACAAAAAACGGTGGTCAGTTCGAGTTCAAACTAGATCACAAGGCGGCTTATCTCTGTTTCTTGCCTAAAACCAAGCATGCTTTTGTGAGCACATACATCGAGAAAATTGAGGTTACTTCAGACAATTTCATTGCCGGAAACTTTACGCTCGACCCCACAACGAAAAAACTAACGGGCCAAGGCACCAAGCAAACCATTACCCTAAACTTGGGTGGCACTGCTAATCCCAAAGGTTTCAAGTTGGAAAGCCCCAATGCACAACTCAACCAGAACGGAGCGTTCATGGTTATAAAACCAGGCGCACACAAACTCACCATCAAATATTACCTCAAAGATGCTGTAACAAAAGTTGGAGGTGTGGTGACTAAGGTTGTCAAATCGAAGAACTATGAAGAGAATAAGTTCTACGATATCTCGCAAGACATTAATGTAAGAGACTATAGCTCACAGTTATATTATATGTGGGATGCGAAGAAAGACTATTGGTCTGGAGTAGCCAACCAACCAAAGGATAATAGTGCCCCTGCTGGCACGGGTTACGCAACTTCAAAGGCGGATGGACGTTGGTACAATGAGATCCAAGGAGGAGGCCCTGCTCCTTTGAATGCAAGCAACAAAGCCAAAGACTGTCCCAATGCCAACGAATGTAAATGGTATGTGATGAAGGGCGATCCACATTGGGATAACAGTACGCTGTGGACTATTTGGGGACACCTTCGTTCTGGTGGTATCTGGTTGAAGAAACAAAACGTTATCGCTGCAGAAAACAATATAACGCCTGTCTCAAAGCTTAAGGAGGGATATGTTCTTCCTAGCGGTAAAACATTCGACTATACGAAAAACTACACCGATGGAGGAGACGCCAACAAGACGGTTGCTAAGGGTAGGCCAAGTGTTATAACCAATTATTTCTTTCTACCTGCCACAGGTTGCTATATTGAAGGCAAATTAGAACAACTTGGTGCTCGTGGGTATTATTGGACAAGTTCAGGAGGTATAGCCACACCTAAGCTGGCTTTCTATCTTCATTTTAATGCAAACGAGGTTAGATTGGCAAACCTCAACAAACGCAACACTGGTCAAAACTTATGGAAGGCCGAGTAAGCCACATCATTAATAAGCAATCATAGCCCGACCGTAAGTCGGCATCACGATAGCGGGGAGCAAACAGCCAAGTGGCGTTTGCTCCCCGTTTTGCTTTTGTTGGCCTTAGTATGACAATAAAGAACGCACACATCATATATATGTTGAAATCGTCTTGACTTTTAATATTTCGAGACCTCTGCAAAACTCCTCCACAAGGAAGTTTTAGAAGAGGCAACTTGTTGATATTCAATGATACCCCTTTTGAACGTATAGGGTTTTGCAGAGATTTCATTTCTATAAATTGAGCGGAGTTTGTCATCTTTGTGACACACTAACACGAGATAAATACTTCTCTCATATACGAAGTGCAGGACAAATCAACTCTCTGACTTTTAAACTTACGATAACCTAACCTATAAATAGTAGGTGTGAGTGTGCCAAAAATGGGGAAAACGTTTCGTAAAGAGTAACTTTTTGTTAACTTTGCAAGGCGGATGTAGCCAACATCTCTACGTTCAACATTAATGCAATGATACAGGAACTAACAATAAAAAACTTCTTGTCGTTTAAAGATTCTACCACATTTAGTTTTGAAGCAACAGACGACAAGACCCTCGAAGACTATCAAGTGGTGCAGATCGGTAATACACGACTGTTGCGTTTCGCCTTGGTTTATGGGGCGAACGCCAGTGGAAAGTCGAACTTGTTGGCCGCTTTTGAGTTTTTGTGGGCATTTTGGTTTAGTAGGAAACGCGCAAAAGACGAAGCTATCGGTGTACAGCCTTTTAAGCTCGACCAGGCAACCCCTAACGAACCTTCCTCCTTCGAGCTAGTTTTCTTCGTAGGAGATATGAAGTATAAGTACGAAGTTGTGTTGGACAATAAGTGGGTTTACTGTGAACGCCTGTCGTATTACAAAACCACACAACCCGCATTGCTGCTTAACCGTACCTTAGACAATGGTGTTTCGGTTATCAAATTGCATGCAGACCTTAAAGTCTCAAAGGCTGCATTAGAAGAATTGTCATTGAGATGTTTGCCCAACATGTCGTTTTTTGCTGCGAAAGAAATGGTGAATGTGGCGATACCTTTCGTTGACAACGCCTTTGAGTGGGCTGAAACAATTGTTCAAGATGTTGTTATCTGGCCTAAAGATGACATCTTTACACGCGCGGCACTTAATGTCCCTAATGACAAAGATCTAAAAGACTTTCTCTTAGAGTTTATGAGACGTTCTGACTTCAACATTTCAGATATAAAGGCCGAACGTAAAGCCATTCCTTTACCAGCTGACAAAATAAACGGGCTTATGCAAGACGGCAGACTTACGGACGAAGAGAAACAAATGGTTTTAAGCCAGGGGATCATGAGTCGGGTTTATATTGATTTCGAACATCAAGTAGTAAACGCACATGGTAAAGAGAAATATTCTTTACCTACAAGGGCTTTAAGTGACGGGACAAAAAGGGGCTTTGGAATTGAGACAGCCATCTACCAAACATTAGGCGAATGGGGCTTTCTTGCGATAGACGAGATAGAATCGTCGCTGCATCCTGAGCTTGTAGAGTTTATCCTCACCCGATTCTTGCAGGCGGAAGGGCGTAGTCAGCTGCTAATCACTACACACTACGACCCTCTTTTAGATGAAGTGGATGACATGTTTAGAAAGGACATGGTTTGGTTTACAGAGAAAGGGGAGGATGGGGCTACCAGACTTTACTCGCTTACTGACTTTAAGGGGCTGAACAAAATTAGTTCTTTCCGCAAGTTTTACCGCAATGGTCGCTTTGGGGCATTGCCTAACATTGGATAAGTATGGCAAGGAAACAAGCGCAAAAGCAATTAAAAGACCCTACGCCCATTATTGTGGGCGCGGGGATTACTGAGCAATGGTATTTTAAACATCTGCAAACGTTGCGAAAGTATAGGGTAAAAATAAGGCCACGTTACTTCGGACGGGAAAATGCGTTTGAACTTGACAAGCGTGTAGACATCATATTAAAAGACGAGGGCTTTGCCATTGTTGTGTTTGATGCCGACGTTTCGCTACGCAACGACAAGGAACGCCAAATGGTGGAGCGCATGAAGAACAAGTATGCCAACAACAAAGGCGTGCTGTTCTGCGACAGCTTACCTTCCATTGAGTATTGGTTTTTACTGCATTATAAGGAGGCGGGTAGGCTCTTTAAAACGAGTAACGAGGTTGTTGAAGAAATAAAGGAATACAATTCGCAATTCGACAAGAGCGAAAAGTTCTTAAAGAATGATAGCTGGGTAAGACAATTATGTGAAGGAGAACGTTTGAAGCAAGCCATAGAAAGGTGTAAACAACAAGAAGATAAGGTTAATAGGGGTGAGAGCGTGTCGTATTCAAAGGTGTATAAAGCAATAGAGCTGTTGGAGAAAAACCGCTAAACGGAAATTTTGTACACATACACATTCGAATGAAGTGGGGGCTGATGCCGTGCCGCTGTACCGCAAGTGGGGGCGCAACGGGGGGTGGCAGTGCCCTTTTTCGTAAGTGGGGCTGGGGCCAAAGGGTTGTTTGCTTCGTGTGAAACAGGGTGTTGCATGCGCCATTAGCCGATATAACGTTGTAGGTTTTGTGTTTTATCGGATGTCAATCTGATTTATCCAGACTTGGCTTCTGTCTTGTGTTGCATCAAAGTTCTTCAACATCAAGCTCGCATCATATCCAATCCGCTTATCGAAACGCAGCTTTCCGTTTACGTATATGCGCACTTTCTTGTTCGTATCTACCATTTCAGGAGAAATGTTTACCGTGAAAGATTTGATACAAGACGTTTCTATATGGAAGACATTATTTGCATACTTGGCCAATATCTTGCCCGACTTACGTGGAAAATCGAAAGCCATCTTGTCGACGGTTTTGGTTATAAGACTGTCTTTTTCGTTATATTCTAGCCATTGGCTGATTTTGAAGTTCTTTTCTTTATGCCATGCCTTCCTGCTTGCCAATGTGTCTAGCTTTATGTTTGTAAGCCAATCAATGTTTCCATATCGGTTATCGTCAAACTCCCATGATATTTCTTTGGGGAAGGGGTTTCTTTGTCGCTGAAGAAGGTCGGCAAACAAAATCTTGTATGCCGGTTCAGACTCGTCGAACTCTGGAAACCAATGTGGAAAACCATTGTAACGATATTCCTTATAGTCGGCATTGATGCTGTTCATCAATTTGGTAAAGTCGTCATTGGCATTTGGCGGATAATAGTAATCCTTATCTGTTGAGAAGTTGATGAACGAACGGTTTTTGATGTTCTCGACAAAGGTTCCGCCCGTGAATACCTTTGGTTGCGTGTTGAAACCATAGAAACCCGCAAAAGGCGTTGGCTGTTTCATCAGATACGAGAAAGAGCCTGTGGCCCCATTTGAGTGTCCTGTAATAAACACCTTGTTGTCGTCTACGTTGATAGCCTTTTTAACAAGCGTAAGTATCTTAGGCACCATAAAGAACCCTTTATCGGAGGTCATCCAGTTGAATTCTTTGCTACCTTGTGGAAAGACAAGTATCACATCGTTCAGCTCGGCATACTTGGTGTAGTATCTGTTCCAGTCGTACAGCACCCACGCGGCCGGCAGATAGTCGGTTAGGAGGTTGTTCCTTACTGCCCCATGTAGGAAGAACAGCAGGGGATAACGCTTGGCAGGGTTGTAGTTCGGGGGCAGATGAACGAGGAATGCCGTTCGTGCCGTGTCGTTTATCACCAGCGTAAGGGAATAGTTTTGGTGCTGCTTGGGCAGGTATCCAGCCTTTTTCTTCATCTCGCTGTACAGTGCCTTGCCGTCTTTCGTTTTGTTCAATGGCACTTTGTCCACAGCGTAAAACTCTTTTTCCTGGGCTTTCAGGTCGTCGTAAAAAGTTTGTTTGGCTTTCAAGGCTTTGCTTTTCAAGTCACTCCATCTAGGGTCAGAAAGCAAGTTGGCATACTCGTCTTGGGCATACTCGCCAATTATAAGTCTCCAATTGGTAGACAGTGGAAGTTTTGAAGACAATTGAAATAGGCGGTTTAGATAATTAAATGCCTTGTCTTTCTCGTTCAGGTAGCCGGCAAGTACAGACGCCTTGTATAGCCCCATGTCTTCGATGCTGTCGGGGAAAAGCGAAAAGGCGTGCTCGTACATGGCCAGCGACTTCTTGTAAGTTGCGCTGTCTGCCGACTGCCACATGGTTTCCAAAGCCGCTCGCGTTAGGCTAGAATAGGTTTCTTGCCCATGTAGCGGAATGCAGATAAACGCATATAGCAGAAAAAGATGCTTTACTATTTGTTGTTTCATGTTGAGTTGTAGCTCTTTTGTTTGGCTCTTGGCGTTGCAGATGTTCGTTCGAGAGAGCCTTTTAGGTCAATAACGCCATGAGAACTGTTTTATTGCAGAAGTTGTTTCGACTTTTGATGTTTCTATAAATTGATGGGTGCTGATTGTCTTTATGCCGTAAAACCAATACGGGCATCCCTCTGATGTACGAAACGCCTGTCTAAGATACGATAAAATCCAAAAATCCTGCTGAATTTGTCTGCGGTTAAAACGTGGGTATGTATCAAAAAGGCAACCTCTGGCGGGTGTACCGTCAATACATTTTTACGAGTTATCGTGAAACAGAATTGCATTTGGAAAATTGTTGTTTGCAGCGTGCAAGACGTGCGTTGCAGGGAATGAACAATCCCTTACGCGGAAGAAAAGGCGTGCTTTTGTTTGCTGATGATGCGGCTGTGGCTTTTCAAATTCCATTCTGTTTGACTATAAAAGCATCTTTACAGTGGCACATCATGAGGAAAAGGCAAAGAGGAGTTCTTTTATGTTCCTTATGTTCTTATGTCAA
>NZ_KV815150.1:18010-33777 GCF_001814145.1 Prevotella sp. HMSC073D09
TTCGGTAAGAAATTTAACATTATGAGTGCCCTTTCTGCTCACCAACCGTCCGCCTTGCCGCAAAAAGTCGATTTTCGCGGAGGTTAGTTTTGATGCAAAAAGGGGGTAGTCCATGAATGCAACAAAATGAATTTTTATTTAAAGAAACCGCCGCTTGCACTAGATTTTGTGCCATTTGCAGCTAAATGTAGCGCGTTTTGGTGCTAAATGCAGTGTGTTTTGGTGCTAAACGCAAGGTAAAATGGTGCTAAATGCAGCACTAATCGATATGAAATATGTGACGAAAAGCATAAAAATGCACTGCAATTGCATAAACAAAACCTTTATGAATCATTAAAAACATGGCCGAAAAGGGCGAAATAGTCGTCAAAAAGTGGGTTTTTAGGGGCTAAAAGCGTGTCATTCGGCTTGAAAAAATGTGAGCCGCCAACCAAACTAGGAAGGCAAAATGGTGCAAAATGCAGGCTTTTTGCTTAAAAATAGACAAATGGGAAGGCGTGAAAAGCAAGAAATGGTAGTGGTTTACCTACTTTTTAGCCTTTAATTTCGCTAGAACGGAGCTAAAATTAGAGTGATATTGTAAAATAAAAACAATAGATTTAAGATTGTGGGTTTGTGAGTTTGAGAGTTGACCAGTTGACCAGTTGATAGGTTAGCGAGTTGACTAGCTGACGAGTTAACCAGTTGACTAGTTGACCAGTTGACCAGTTGATGAGTTAACCAGTTGACCAGTTGACCAGTTAACCAGTTGATAAGTTAACCAGTTGATGAGTTTGTGAGTTGATATTCTTGCACTTTATGTATGAGAGAAGTTTGTTGTTTTGTTTGGCATCACAAGGACAATAAACTCCTCTCTAAGCATAGAAATATTAAAAGGCGAGAACACGTCGCAAAAAGAAACCGAACAAATAGGAGATTTGCTCGGTTTCTTTTGAGGAGTTTCAATTGTTAGCTGACAAGTAGACCTGTTGACGGGTTGACCAGTCAACGTGTTGACGGGTTTGCATGTCGTAGGTTAAACATGTATTTTGTGTTTTTGACAGGCCCATTTGCGTGGCGTGAAGTTGTGGCGCAGTTTACTTCTTACCTTTCTTTTTGGCAGCCTTCTTGTCGGCGTTTGCCCAATATTTAGCACCTTTGGCTTTCAGTTGGGCGGTGAATGCTTTGGCCTCGGCAAGTGCCTTGGCCTCGTCTTCGGGTGCTGCGTAAGCGTGTTTGTAGCCTTTAATCTCGTTCCAATGACCGCGAGTGAAGTCGGGAACCTCTACGGGCATAAAGCCGTTGTCCATCGAGATGGAGCCAAGCTCGGCTAGGCAGCACCATTCGGCCAAGTCGTAAACGTCCATATCCAGTGGCAAGCCGTTTTGCAGACAGTAAACCAAGCGGCTGTCCATGATGAAGTCCATACCTCCGTGGCCGCCCACTTCTTTGGCCTCGTCGCCGTATTTCTTCACAATCGGACTGGTGTAGCGTTCAACAAGCGCCTTCATGTCGGCCTCTTTCAGGTAATCGTGTCCCGAAAGGTCGTCGTTAGAGGGCGTAACGCCGGCCTCTTTCATGTCTTTGGCCGACACGGCATAACCTTCCACGGGGTATTTGTTGGCAAATCCCTTGGTTCCCGTTAGCTGATACATGCGGTTATAGGGTTGGGGCGTCATCACGTTGTGTATAATTTCCATCACCTTACCTTGCTCTGTGCGGATGAGCGTGGTGGTTTGGTCGCCGTTGCGGAAGGTGTCGCAAGGCTCGCCAGAGTACTTTTCTGCCTGCTTTTTGCCGTTAAACGAGCGCGTATCCATGGCGATGAGGGTGCGCATGCGGTCGCCGCGGTGGATGTTCAGCACCTGTGCGATGGGGCCAAGGCCGTGTGTGGCATACACGTCGCCACGAAACTGCTTGTTATAACGTAGGCGCCAGCCCAGCTTGTCGTTGGGGCCGTTCTTCCAATAGTGTTTCCAAAAGGGCGACAACTCGTGGCGGTAGGCGCCTTGGGCGTAGATAACATCGCCGAAAAGTCCCTCTTGTGCCATGTGCAACGAGTTGAGCTCGAAGAAGTCGTAGCAGCAGTTTTCGAGCATGATGCAGTGTAGGCGTGTCTTTTCAGACAGGTTGATAAGTTCCCAAATCTCGTGCATGTTCATGGCCGAAGGCACTTCTATGGCCGCGTGCTTGCCATGCGTCATGGCTTCTTTGGCCACGGGGAAGTGGTGAGCCCAGTCGGTAGCGATGTACACGAGGTCGATGTCGGGGCGCTTGCATATTTCCTTGTAGCCGTTTTCGCCGTAATAGACGTCGGCGGCAGGCATGCTGGCTTGCTTTAAATACTTCTGGCAGGCCTCGGCACGGCTTTTTTCGTAGTCGCAAAGCGCCTTAATCTCTATGCCGGGGATGTGGGTCCAGCGTTCAACGGCGCCAGGTCCGCGCATGCCGAGCCCAACAAAGGCCACGCGCACGGCCTTCATCTTAGGCGTAACGAGGTTGAGGGCGGGCTGTTGTCTTGCATCGCGTTGGGGAACATCGGTTACCAACGTGCCGTTTACGTTTTTGTATGGCCAGTTAAACTGCGCTTTCATCGCTTGCGGCATCAATGCGAGTGCCACAAACGACAATTGTAATAGTAGGTTTTTACGTAACATATATGTTGTTAAATTTAATGTTAAAGTCTACCTTTCAATATGATATGTTGTGATGTAAAGGCGTGATTGTTGCAGACAAAGGTAATAAAATATGCTGTGAATGTGTAGGAAATGTTCGGGAAAAAACATTTTTTCTCCCTCTCGGCGAGGCCTGTTGTGTTGCCACGCATAACTCAACGCCCCGCTAGCTGTGGGGCTAACGGGGCGCGAAGGCTGTTTGCGCGTTGCGCCTGTTACAGCTTTTCGTAATACGGCAGTCGGTTCAGCGGCACGTCAATGGTTATCGTTCGGCCACCTTTCAGCACGCGCCCGCGGTCGTCTTTCCATTTTCCTGGTGGAAGAACCACACTTCGGCTAGTGCCCGCTGTTACCATCGGCGCCACCATATACCGCGCGCCAAGCATCCATTGGTCGGCTATTTCGGCATAACCGCGATTGGGGTAGGCGTATTCAAGGCTTTGAACGATGGGCTCGCCCGTCGTAGCCGACTGGCGTGCGCACTGCAAGATGTAGTGGCCAAATGTGGCATGCAGCTTGGCCATGGCCTTTACGGCTTGCAGGTGTTGGGCATCGAGAATGCGCCACGGGGCAACCGAGAACTGCATCATGGGCATAAGGGCGTGAACTTGCGCCGAACGCACGATGAGCTGTTGGTCGAACTGACTGGCGTCGATGCCTAAGAAGGTGGCGAACGATCCGCCGCCAATCATGTCGGGGCAAGCATAGGCATAGCCAAGCAGCCCTGCCGCAATCATATCGGGGATAAGCAGGCGCACGGCTTGCCACGAATAGTCTTTGTCGCCCAGGCGTTGAACCAACTCTTTGCCACCCATTTGCCACCCTGCGCGGTATTCGTTGAAGGGGAAAGCAAGTCCCAGTTCGGCCCAAGCGCGTGTGTGGTCTACCGAAACGATGTCCTTTCCACCGTGCGAAACGAGGTCGGTGCGGTGGTAAAAGTGGTTGTCGCCGCCATCAAACTTAAAGCCGTCGATGCCGTAACGTTGCTGAACGCCGCGCAAAAGGCCGATAAAATGGTTGCGGGCATCGGGGTTGGTGAAGTCGTACACGGCGCTTTGCCCATTCCACCATTTAATAATGGCGGGCTGCGAGGTGGTGTCGGCCAGTAGAAAGCCCTTTTCGGCCAGGTCGCGATACTCAGGACTGTCGGCAGAAACGAAGGGGCAGACCCACAACATCACCTTAAACCCCATCTGATGTAAGCGTTTCACCATGCCTTCGGGGTTGGGAAAGCGGTCTGGTTTAAACTCAAAGTTGCCGTAATGTCGCTGCCAGTTGTCGTCTATCATGATGATGCCAGGGGGAAATCCGTTTTTCACGATGTCTTCGGCGTAGGCCAACACGTCTTTTTGGTTTTGGTTGTACATCAGTTCAATCCACGTGTTGTACTGGGGCATGGTGAAAAACAGGCTGTCGGGTAGTTTTCCGCTAGGTGGGAAGTGGGCGTGCATGGCTGCGATGTAAGCATCGCGCAGGGTTGACCCCGCCCTTTTTGAGACGGTAATGGGTGCGAAGGGCGAGTCTAAGTGCAGGTCGCCTTGGCGCACACTGAATGTAAATGGGCGGTCGCTCCATACGTATCGGCCTTTGTTGGAGACGAGCAGGGGCGACACTTGGTTGTTGTCGTTGCGGTTGAAGAGGTTGAACGGGGGCAAGTCTTTGCCAAACGGCATCTTGGAGCCTAACGCCGTTGCTCCGCCCCACCAGCGTTCGCCAGGCAGCGAAGGTATGCTTGTGACGTGTTGCGCACGTGAAACAAGAGCGAAAGCGAGGGCAAGGAAGAGGGTAAGGGTGTGATGGTACATGTTCTTTTTGAGGAGTTAAGGAGTTAGGGAGTTAAGGAGTTAAGCCAAATGTTTTGTTGCAGAGAGGCTAACTAATTGAGGTGTTGAGGTGTTAAGGAGTTAAGGAGTTAAGCCAACTGCTTTGTTGCAGAAGTGCTAACTAATAGTGGAGTTAAGCCAACTGCTTTAAAGACGTTGGGGTCTTTTGCTGTTTACCTTATAATTCACAAGGCATCTCACTCCCCTCTCCCCTTGGAGAGGGGTAGGGGGTGAGGCCGAGTGTGGCAGGGGTGTGGGCGAGTGGTTGAGGGTTTATCTTCTATTTCGTCACATATTCGAGGGTGAAGGGTGTTGTACCTTTGCGTACAACCTCGTCTTTAGGTGTTATCTCGATGCCGTCTTTCAGGTCGATTACCACCTTATAATATCCTGCACTCTTGGGAATGTTGAAACTACCAGGTCCATTTCCCGTGTTGGCATACGTGGTGTTGAAGGCTGCGCTGGGCAATCGCAGTGATTTTCCGCTGCGCGGATAGGTTACGTAGAAGGCTACATCGCCGCCCCAACCAAAGTTGTAGAACGTTCCTTCGTATGTTCCCTTGTCCGTGCGAGCCAAAGGTATCACCTTTTCGGCATTCCAAACGATGTCGGTTGCATCTTCTCTTGGTGCCAAACTCCAACCATCCATATAGATGAATTGGGGATAAGCGGAGGTGGGACAGGCGTAGAACTCGCCGTTAAAGAGGTCGAGGCGCGTATAGTATTTGTCGTTGGCGGTCTTCAATGTCCACGTATCGTTGCCCACACCATCAAACAAATCGGTGCTGCCTTTAAAGGGAGCAAGACTGAATGGAGCCGAGACGGTTTGACCTTTCTTCATGTCGAGCATTCCTTCGTACACGTAGTTGTTGCCCGGTTTGATGTTCAGTTTCTGTCCATTGACGGCGATGGCGGCTTGCATCTCTTGCCCATTTACCGTTACTTTGCCGTTGGCAAAGGTGAGCGACTTACCATCGCCGCTTATTTTCACCGTGGTGCAGACTCCCTTTTCGAACTCGGCGCGGATGGTGAAGTGCCCCTTGTCGGTAACGGGGAAACTCTTATTCTTGTCGTCGGTCTTGCTCATCACGATGTTCTTGCCGTCCCAAAGGATGTAGTTTCCTGTGGAAGGTTGTTTCAAACGGAATGTTCCTGGTGCGGTACTTCCCCACATACCCACATTGGGGTCTTCGCCTTCGGGAGCCGTCCACGTAAAGTATTGTGCGCCTTCGTAGCCAAATCCCTTCATGGCCATCTTGGTTTTGGGTTCTTCTATCTCGCCATCTTTCCAATGACCGGATATTGTTCCGAGGATGTAATAGTTCTGAGTGTCGCCCAATGGTGCCCAGAAATGTTTCTCTCCCTTGGTTAATTCGAAGGTAACGGGGTTGAAAGACACCTTGAACGAGGCGTCAATGTCGGCACCAATCACAATAGAATCTTTGGCCATCGTGGTGATTTCGCCGCCTTTCGTGCCCCAATAAATACCCGAATTGTCGGGTGTCGCGGCCACAATTCCTTTGGCATTGGCCGGGAAGAAAATGTCGTCGGATGCCGAAAACTCTTCGCCGTTCTTTGTTAGGGGGTACACCTCGCCCGTAGAAAGGAACAGATATAGCGTGGTGAACGTGGGTGCCGAGACGTTGGTTAAGTCGAAGTTCTGCACCAATTCGCCGTTGCGCGTGTTGTTCAGGCGCACTTGCAGCTTTAGGTTTTCGGCCTTAGCGTTCTTGGGCAAGGCCACAAGTAGGTCGGTATTTACGTGGAACGTGTCGCCCAACAGGCTTTGTTGTTTGCGCACGAGCGTGTCGCCAACGGCGTTGGTGATGGTTATCACGTATTGTTCTAGGTTTCGTTCGTCGGTCATCAGTCCCGAAACGTTCACCTTGTCGCCATACAACAGCCCGTCTTGGGGCGTTACTTGTAGTTCCATGGCGGGTTTCGGACCGTTTTTCTCCGTGCTTATAGCGTTGTCGTTGTCGCTACATCCCACCAGCGCGAAGGCTAGCGGCAGCACGAATGCACAATAAATAGGCTTGAACATCATTTTATAATTTAAGTTAGGCTTTTACGAATATGTTTGATTTGTACATCCATCGCAACACGAGGAGTACGAAAATTCCCTGCATGGTTGCGCCTAGCACGGGATAGAAGGTGCCAAGCAGGGGCTTGAATCCATAGAAGAGCGAGTCGGTGAGCGAAGAAAAACTCACGTATTCGCCCAGCACGTAGGCCACAAGCGAGTTGGTTCCATAGAAACGCAGCCACAGTAGGCCGCGCGTATGGCCTTTAAGGTCGACCCAATAATAGGCTGCCGCCATGAGCAGGAGGCAGATTCCGCCTGCAAGGAAGGTCATCGAAGTAGACCAAATGTGCTTGATAATAGGAACAATAGGACTTAGTGCGAAGGCCAAGACAATGAGGCCGACACCCGAAAGCAACAGGATGCGCAGCTTGCTTGTTCCCGATTTACTTGTGCGCAGTACCAAGCCGGCTAAATAACCCAGGTAAACGGTGGCCACAAAGCTAAGCGATGAGAGAATCCACGTGTAGTGATAGGTGGCATCCCATTGCCATTGGTTGCCGTTCCATATCACTCCGTCGCGCCAACGACCCAGCACCTGCCGATCTATCTCTTCGCAAATGTTGGCGTCGATGGTAAAATCCATCCGTCCCCAAATGGCAAACACGGCCACATAAGCCACCATGCAGCTTGCGACAACAGCCAACTGAGTGCGCCAAGAGGTGTAAACGAAGAGCAGCGCAACCACCACATAGCCCACGGCAATGCTCTGCAACGTGTTGCTGTAAAGGTGAAGTAGGCGGGCATCGAGGGCAAGCAGGTTGCCTTGAACCACCATACCCAGCAGCCAAAGCACCACAAATCGCTTGAGCAGACGTAGCAGGAACCCTGCGCCGGCCTTGCTTTCGCCTCGCCTATACTTGCTCATGGAGAAGGGAATGGTAATGCCCGACATGAACATGAATAAGGGCATGATGATGTCCCAGAAGCAAAAGCCCTGCCAAGGCACGTGGGTTATCTGCCCATAAACGGCTGCACCGAACGTGCCTGGTGCTGGTTGGCAGGCCTCCAACCACTGATACACCACAGGTTGGAACAGAACAAGGAAGGCCAAGTCCATTCCGCGCAGCAGGTCGAGCGACAAAAGTCGTGGTGGCTTTGCCGCATCCGCAGTGTCATGGGTAGGTGTTGGTGTGGGTTGGGTTTGCTCACCACTGCCGTTTTGTGGCGATGGTGCACCATTAAAAGGTGTGGTTGGATAAGTCATTTGCCTGGTTGAGGATTATACTTATTGTGTTGAGAAGAGGTTTTCTCGCTTCATACGATTACTCAAAGGTTAACTACGGCCTTTCCTTCTTTGAGAAGACAAGGGATGAAGTTCCTGGTTTGGCATTCTTGTCTTTGGCTACATTCAGGGTGATATTTAGGTCGTTGTAACCCGTTAGTTCTCCCCAGGTCGTGGTGTTGGCAAGTTGTACGGCGTATTTAGGATTGTCTTGCAACTTCTTGTCTTTGTCGGGAAGCCATAAGAAAAGCTTATACTTGCCTTCAGGCATGTTTTCAGGAAGCTTTATCTTTGTCTGCATGTTGGTAGGTTTACCTGGTTTCACCATGCGGAAATCCAATCCCGTAGATACTATATATTCTCTGCCACCGTCTGTAGGACTAAGAACGAGGATGGCCAAACGGGGATTGTACATGCAAGCCGTACCGTAATTGTTCATCCAAAGGTTAACCGTTATATCGCTTCCGGGTGCGTTTTGCTCCGAATATTCGACCTTTGTCAAGGCTAAACGATAGCCAAGGAACTTCTTGATTTTATTGAAATAACCACCAGTATTCCACGTTTTGAGTAGTTCCTTGTAGTAAGCGTCGTTCAAGAACGACCAATGCAAATAGTTAACTTCGTTCCAAGCCTCTTCTCCTTTGGCCCATTTAACGCCTGATGGCGGAACTGCCGTCTCGCCTCCAAGTGGCACATACAGTGCATCTTGCGCAATATAGCTCTTGTCTTTATCAATATCCCCATATGTGCCCATGTTTGTTTGGTCTGTCATAAAGGCGTCGTTGTGATGGGCGATGCGTGCAGCAGGGGTGTTTTTAAAGGCTGTATTGTCGTTAAGAGGTGTGGCGTTGCCCACGTATTCTTGCTTATACTTGGGTGTGCGCACTTGTATGCACCGTTCGGCAGGCAGCACTTCGAGCCATTTGTCGAGCAGTTGGCGGTAGGCAGTGGGGTTGTTTAGCTTGTTTGTAGAGTAATACCACTCGCCCCAAGCACCGATAAAGCCAGCCTGAACACAAGCAATTACGCCCACTTGCTTGTGCAATGTAGGTTTTATTTGATCGAGATGACGCTTGATAATGTGCATGGGAGCATCTGCTCCGTCTTGTTTGTTGGTGTAGGCGAAACGCAAGATGGCCTTCATTCCTGCCTCACGCACTTGGTCTAAGTCCACTTCCAACTTCGTTGCAAAGCCTCCGGGGAGGTCTTTGTCGCGGTAATCGTTTAGGTAATACATCAATTGCACCAACGTCTTACCCTCACTCCTTAGTTTCCTCAGGTAGCTTAGGGCCACATAGTCCTTGGCGTTGGATTCGTATTGGGTGAACAATCCGCGTTCGGGATTGGCTATTTCGTCGTTGCTCAGTTGATATGTTACAGTTTTCAAACCCGTTTCGGGATTCTTCTTTGTGCCATTGTCGGGATTTTCCTCGTTTGTGTTGCTCCCGCATGCTACGGCCAAAAAAGCTGCGGCCGCCAACAAAATGCAATGTCTTTTCTTCATGTCGTATTGATGTTTTGGGCTTGGCCGAAACGAGAAAAGTCTCGGCCAAGCAGGTTTTTATTGATAACCAGGATTTTGTTTCACTGCACCCTTGCCGTCGATAATGGCGGCGAGGGGTAGCGGATACACCTCTTTATACTCCTCGGCGTAAGGCGAACCATTTATTTTCTTTACCCAAGGGATGAGTTTATGATGGCGAATGAGGTCGGCTCTGAACTGTCCGTTCTCGCACCAGAACTCGTGCCAGCGTTCCGTTAGCACGGCGTCAAGCACCTTTTCGGGCGTGTTGAGAGTGGTGGCCGAAAGGTTTTCGATGCCGGCACGATGCCTGACAACGTTGATGAGGTTCACCGCTTCCTTCAAATCGTTGGCTGTTGCGCCCTGCTTTTGCGATAAGGCCTCGGCTAACGACAGGTACACGTCGGCATAACGGTAGAGGATGAGGTCGATGTCCGATTTTCCTTCGGCGGCTTTCACCCGCGTGTCGTACCCCATTTTCAGTGCGATGGGACCCACGGCAAGGTCGGAGCCGTGCGTGTCGCGGTCTATCGTTGCCCCGGTAGAACTGGTGTACGACGTAAGCAGCTTTGTTCTTCGCACGTCTTTGGGCTCGAACGAGTCGTAAAATGCCCATGTGCTGGTTACTGTTCCCCATCCGCCGCTCATTCCGCCTTGCGCAAAGTCGGTGGGAAGCACCATCATGTGCCACTGGTTGATGCTGGGTCCATTGTACGAGCAAGGCAATGCGTAGATGATTTCTTTGTTGGCCGAGCCTTGTCCGCCCAGTTCGAACATCTTTACATAGTCTCTTTGCAGCTGGTAGCCATACTTCGGGTTCATCAATTCGCGTGCCAACGTCTCCACCTTATTATAATAGTCTTTGCTTATCGGCGTTTCGTGCAGGTACAGGCGTATCAGCAACATCTTGGCAAACCCGCTGCTGAACCGCCCATATTCCGTTTTGCCGGGCATGGGCAGGTGTTCGGCGGCGAACAAGAGGTCGTCTTCTATGAACTTCACTTGCTCTTCGCGCGTGAGCCTGGGCAGCGGTTGCTCTTTCAAAGGGTGCTTTAAAACGTCTAACGGAGCGATAACCAGCGGCCCATACATGTCGTAGAGCGTGTAGGTAAGGAACGCACGTGCACAACGAACCTCGGCTTCGTAGGCCCGTTTCTTGCTTTCGTCGATGGGCGCATGGGCTATGTCGTCTAGCGTAAGCGTGCAAGTGCTTATTTTATTGATGTATCCGCCGCTGTAATCGGTGGAGTTGCGTGTGAAGTAAAACCACGTTATCTCTTCGCTCGTGGGGAAGAAGTTCAGTTCGGCGGCCATTTTCTGCGCCCCGAACTTACCCGAGAGGGTGCCTGTTGTGCAGTCGTTGACGAACATCACGCCCCTTTCTGAGGGCGAGTAGATGCCGTCCCACCAGTCGCCGCGCAGTGGGCGATAGCAGTTCATCACCAGTGCCTGCACGTCGCTCTCGTTTTTGGGGAAGTTGTTCGGGTTAATCTCCGAATAGTCTATGGGCGTAAGGTCTGAGCAAGCGGCCGCGAGGGCTAGCAAAACCGTGCCCAACAGTGTGGATAAGCCTTTTATTCTTTTCATCGTTGCAGTGGTATTGCGGTTAGAATGTTACGTTTATGCCCATGCTGTAGGTACGGGCGTTGGGATAAGCTGCCGCATAATAGTCGGTTTCGGGGTCCAATCCTTTATACGGAGTGATGCAGAACAGGTTGTTGGCGCTTAGCGACAGGCGCACGCGCGACAACACCTTGGTGCGCGAAACCCAGGCTTGGGGCAGTGTCCAGCCCAGGCTGATGTTGGTTAGGCGCACAAACCAGGCCTTCTGATAGTACCAGTCGCCCGAAGTGTAGTTGTTGTTCCATCCGTTAAACGATGCGGGTTGCGTGGTTGAGGGGTTGTCCCAGGTCCAGCGGTCCTTTATCTTTCGCAAGGCATTGTAGCCATAACGCGCCAGGTCGCCCCCTCCAAGGCCGTACGCCATCTCGGTGGGGTCCTGCATAAGTCGGTTGAACATGCCGTTGAGTTGTATGCTCAGGTCGAAGTCTTTATATCGCAGCGTGTTGGTCAGCCCGGCCAGCCAGCCTGGGTCTTGCGAACCCAGCAGCACGTTGTCGGCATCGTCGATGATGCCGTCGGGCTCTCCTGTCAGCACGAAACGTCCGTTTTCGTCTACCACGGGCTGGTTTTTGTCGTCGCGCTTGTAGCCGTTAATGTCCTTAATCACTATTTCGCCCGGGCGCAAGTCGGGCTGTGCCTTGGGCGCTTTTTCGCCAATCTGCAAGATGTGGTCGGCCAATCGCGAGTAGATGGGGCGTATGGGGTCGTCCACACGTTCGTAAACGCCGGGCTTCCAGTCGGGCGTACGCTCTTTCCAACGGTCCTTATAGGCAGTGAAAGTAAAGTCGGTGGTCCATTTAAAGTAGCGTGTGTCGATGTTTTTCGTGTTGATGGTCACCTCAACGCCTGTGCTTTGGGTCTTGCCCACGTTGGCCATCACGCTTGTTACCTCTTGGTAGACGTTCAGCGGCTTATAGTTCAGCAGGTCGGAAATAACCTTATGGTAAAACTCAACGCTGGCCAGAATGCGGTTGTTGAGGAAACCCAGGTCCAAGCCCACGTTCCATTCGGTGGTGGTTTCCCATTTCAGGTCGGGGTTTTCCAGGCGCAAACGATATACGCCGATAACCTGCGAGTTGTCTTCTTTGTTGAAGGCGGCCCGTGCCGAATAGCTGGCAAAGGCGTTGGTGCCGATGTCCGAGTTGCCTGTTTGTCCCCAACTCAGTCGCCATTTCAGCATGCTTACCCACCCTAAGGGTTTCATGAAGGGCTCTTCGCTCACGGTCCACCCCAGTGCCACCGAGGGGAAGTAGCCCCATTTGTGGTTACGTGCAAACACGCTGGCACCGTCGGCGCGCATGGTGGCCGTTAGGTAGTAGCGCTCCTTGAGGATGTAGTTGGCGCGGAAGAAGTAGCTTTCCATCTTGTTTTTGCTGTAACCCGAGCCAACGCGCTTTTGTCCTGTGCCTGCATCTAGGTTGTGGTAGCCGAAGGCGTCGGTAAGGAAGTCGTTGTTGCCTGCCCGCGATGTTTTCAGTTCAAACTCTTCGTAGGATGTTCCTGCCAGCAACGACAGCTTGTGCACATCGTTAAACGTGCGGATGTAATTGGCCGTACCCTCCAAAAGGTATTGGTTGTTGTCGTTGTTGTAAACGTCGGCATTGCCGTTGGCCTCCTTACCGGCCAATGTAGTTTTGGGTTCGTAGGTTCCGCGGAAGATGTTGGCGCGGTCTAAGCCGGCGTTCAGTTTCAGGGTAAGGCCTTGCAAGGGGTTGGCTTCAAGGAAGATGTTGCCCAACAGGCGGTCGGTGCGGCTCTCGTCGGTGTTGTTCAGCAGCGAGTAGGGGTTGGGCTGCGTTCCCAGCAGTGGGTTAATGGGGTATGTTCCCGTGGCGGGGTCGAAGGCTTTGATGTGCGGGCCCATCTGCACGGCTGCCCTTATCATGCCCGACTTTTCCCATTGGCGGCCCCCAAGCTGGGCGTTGGCGTTGTCGATGCGTGTCAGCGTGAGGTTCAGGCCTAGCTTAAAGATGTCGAGAAACTTTTGGTCGATGTTGGTTTTTAGGGTATAGCGTGTCATGGCAGAATTGCGGATGATGCCCTTGTTGTCGTAATAGTTGAGCGACAGCATGTATTGCGTGCCTTTCGAGCCGCCGCGCACGCTTAGGTTATGCTCCTGCACCTGACCGTTACGCGTGATGAGCCCCAGCCAATCTGTGCCTTCGCCCGCTGCCGCAATTTGGGCTTCGGTGTAGGGTTGCGTATAGGCCAGTCCGTTTTTGGGCGATTTCAGTGCGTCTTCGAGCCGCTTTCCGCCCCACGGACCAACGCCGTTTTCCCACACCCAGTATTCCCACGTCGACCTGTTTTTCTCCACCATCCACTCTTTTAGCGAAAGCATGTCGTAATTGTCCGAATACTTCTGGAACGAGTAGTTGTACGAATAATCAACCTGCGGCTTGCCCTCGGCGCCGCGTTTGGTGGTTACGATAACCACGCCGTTGGCCGCGCGTGCCCCGTAAATGGCCGTTGCCGAGGCATCTTTCAGCACTTCCACCCGTTCGATGTCGTTGGGGTTGAGAAAGTTCAGCACGCCCTGCGTGCCTGGGTCCATGCGGTCGTTAACGCCTTTGGGCTGGTCTATCTTGGCAATGGGAAACCCGTCTACGATGTACAGTGGGTCGTTGTTGGCGTTAACCGAGCCTGCCCCGCGCACCAAGATGTCGAGTCCGCCGCCGGGTTGGGCCGAGTTTTGGCGCACATATAGGCCTGCGGCCTTGCCCGCTAGGGCGTGTGCGGCCGAAGCAACGCCAGCCAAGGCCACGTCCGACCCCTTTACCGAGGAGATGGCACCCGTAAGGTCGCGTTTCTTCATCTTGCCGTAGCCCACAACAACCACCTCGTCTAGCGAGTGGCTGTCTTCGCTAAGGGTGATGTCGAGCGAGGGCTTGGCCTTCACTTCTTGCGGCGTAAAGCCGATGTAGGTTATGGTCAGGCTGCTGCCTGCGGGCACTGTGAGCGAGAAACGGCCGTCGATGTCGGCTACGGTGGCCAGTTTCGACCCCACCACCTGCACGCCGGCGCCTATTACGGGCTCGCCGTTGGCATCGTGAACGTAACCCGTAACGTCGATGGTTTGCACCGGCGCAAGTGGCCTTAACGAGGACGCGGCGTGGCTCTCGGCATTTGCTCGAAGGGGCAAACATAGCCCCGTGCAGCTTGCTAAGAGCAGTGCAAACAGGCCGTGCTTTACTTCATAGCGTACTTCCATGTTGATTTTGTTTTTTTGTAATTAGAGATGTGATTGCTAATTTGGGTTGATAAAATTATGAATTGTTTGGAAGAACTGGTTAAAACATGCGTGCTGTTTAAGTATTATAAACATAAATTAGCCACGATTAAGTAGGCATGCAGTTTTTACAACGGGCAGATAAACCACGTGTGACCGCAAACGGAGGCTGTGCGGTAGATTGGTTTGCGGTTCGTCTCCAACCCGATCGATACGCACCCCTTTACTAGTGATTGCTGTGCGGTAGGCAGGTTTGCCATTCGTTTTCAGCCCCATCGATACACACCCCTTTACTAGTGATTGCTGTGCGGAAGATTGTTTGCGGTTTGTTTTCAACCCAATCGGTCGTTATGCCGCTTTTCACATGTTTAGGGTTGTTTCTGTTACTTACCTCTTGTTTTAGGTCGATGCCATTGTTTCCTGTTCGTCTTCCGTTTGCTTGTGGGCATCTTGCCTGCCCTGTCCTTTTAACATGGACCACCAGACCTTTAATAATAAGATGGGCAAAAACGAAATCTGTACGGTGCTGCAATAACAGGCTGGGGTTAAACGTGGTTGTTATTGTTTGCGAAATACAAGGTTTTGTGCCGCCGTTGTGGCGAATGCGAGTGGGCAAATGCCTGCTTTTGCCTGCCATTTGGCGTTAGGTACACACCCCTCTTTGTTTGTTCCAACACAAGATAAACACTCCTCTTTATATACGGAAAGCAGAACATATTGGCTCACCGACTTATTGACACACCAAAAAACAGCCACTGCCGAATGTGCCAGCTCTCTAACTTGCACACCCCAAGACTCATAAACTCATCAACTTACGAACTTGCAAAAGCACCAACTTATCAACTCGGCTCCTCATCAACTCCGCATCTCGTCAACTCGCCACCTCAAGAACTTACATGCTCATCACGTCATCAACTCTTCACGCCATCCACACGTGGACATACAAACTAACAAACTCGTCACCCCATCAACTCCTCAACTCCTCGCGCCATCACCCCGAGTGCTTACAAACTCTTCAACTTATCAACTCGCCATCTCGTCATCTCAAAACCTTAAAAAGGTTATTTTTGTTTTACAATATCATTCTGATTTTCACTCCGTTCTAGCGAGAATGTTGGTTAAAAAGTGGGCAAAAAGCCACTATTTCCAGATTTTTTCGCCCCCAGTTTTGTCTGTTTTTAAGTAAAGAACCTGCATTTTGCACCATTTTACCTTTCTAGTTTGGTTGCCAACTCGTCTTTTTTAAAGCCCAATTACCCGATTTTTGCCCTTTTCGGCCTTGTTTTTCATGGTTCATAAAGGTTTTATTTATACCATTGCAGCGTATGTTTATGCTTTTTGCCTTGCGTTTAGCGGCAAATTGCGCTGCATTTTGCACCATTTTACCTTGCGTTTAGCACCAAAACGCATTGTATTTAGCAGCAAAACGCACTGCGTTTAGCACCAAAATGCACTGCGTTTAGCATCAAAACGCACTATATTTAGCAGCAAACGGCCCAAAAACAGGTGCAAATGATGACCTCTTTAAATAAAAATACATTTTGTGGTGTTCGCAGGTTAGCCCCTTTTTGCATCGAAACAAACCCTCGCGAGAATCGATTTTTTGCG
>NZ_KV815150.1:33877-48935 GCF_001814145.1 Prevotella sp. HMSC073D09
AACAAACCCTCGCGAGAATCGATTTTTTGCGGCGTGTGGGCGATTGGTGGGCAAAAAAGGCACTCATAATGTTAAAAAATAAACCGAAAATTGTACAAAACAAAAGCGCGAGCGGCTTTTTGTTGGTGGGGTTTTGGGGTGCAAACCGCTCGGTGCAGAAACGGGTATTGGTGGAGAAATGGTTGATGGTGTGTTTAAGCACCGAGGTAAAGACCCCCTGTGTGTGCAAGCCTTTGTACGAAATTGGGGGCTGCCGATGTGCTGAACTCCCTCACGGAGGTGCGTTGCGTTTTATGCCGAACCCAAGTTTACAAAAAGAAATCTCCCAGCGGCATGGCGAACCATGCAACTGGGAGAGGTGCTTGGGTTACCCCCTACAAACGCCGAATTTCGGCAAAACGGGGGTAAGTGGAGCTTGGATGATGGCCGTTAGTCTGGCTTGCGGCCAGGTAGCGGCGTTTATTCGGCCGTGAACCAAAGGAGGAACAACCCGCCGTCTACCTCGGTTAGCATCGCCATCTCTTTCTCGGTGAGGGTTTGTATGCGCGAGTTGCGCAGGAGCATCGGGCCTAGGGGTATTCGGGTGTCTATGTCTACGCGCTTGTTCTTAACGCTCCATTTGCCGTCGGGGAAGGTCATCGACTTGGGAGAGGTCACGGTAAAGTTGAACTTGGAGTTGGGCAGGAACTCGAAATGCTTTACGGCCTTGTTGACAAACATGTGGTAGGGGTTTGTGCTAGTGTGGTCTACGATGATGCGCGAACGCTCTTGGTCGGACAGCCACTTGTGTTTTTGCAAGCCCTGTACAATTTGTTCGTCGGCGTATTGCTCTTCGGCAGCGGGCAAAGTAAGGTTGTTCACCTCGGCACTGGTGGCTCCGCTTTTCACTACCAGTTTCAGTTTTTGTTCATAGCCGGCCAGCAGGGGCAGTTTAAAGGTGTGTGTGCCGTTTTTGTCTGCTGTGGCTTGGTCTAGTGCTTTACCCCTTTCAACGTCTAAAACCAGGCTTAGCGATGCCTCGGCTGGGGCGTTGGCCACGTTTACGGTGGCGGTGTTGGTCTTGGTGTCTGCGGCCACTTGCACCTTCAACTCCTTGAGGTCGGGCTTCGGTAGGGGCGCGTTGCTGTTGTCGTCGTCGTTAGAACACGCGAATAAGAACATGGCGCAAAGCAGCGCCTGCATCCATAGTAGGGAGCGAATTGCTTTTTTTTGCATAGTGTTGTGTTGGTTTATGAGATTTTAGTTTGTGAGTTTATTAGTTTATGTGTTGATGAGGATATGGGTTTGTGGCTTTGTACGAACGTGGTTTTACGGGTTTCTGGAGATGTGGACTTGTACAGATAAGGGTTTGTTTGGCTGCTTGTTTGTTTGCCAGTGCGTTGGCATGTCAACTTACAGTTGGCCTACTGCCCCCTCGTTCCACAAGCCCCTTCGCCCCCCTCCCTTGGTGGGAGAGCGGGGAAGGGAGTGGTTGCCTTGTTCGTTTTATTACCATTTCGCCAGAATATGTTCGATTTTACTTCGCAACGTCGTTACCATATTCGTCTTGCGTAACCCACGAAGGGTAGTTAACAAGCTCGGTTTTCCCCTTGTCTACCCTTATTATGAAGTCGTCGCTCTTTTTAAAGTTGCTTCGTTTAAGGTTCTTAGGGAAGATAATCCGCTTAATCGGGTTGGTAAGATCATCATTTATCTTTATAAAACTAAGATTGTCTAAGCCCGTAAGGTCTAGAACCTCCGTATTTATCGAGCTTAAATCTAGCTTTTCTATCGTGGTTGGCATCTTTATAAGTTTAATTCGGGGCATGTCCGGCCTACTTTCTTCCACGCCTGTCGTCCATCCAAAATACAACTCACACCTTTTTAACTTGGTGTGGCTAAGGTCTAACGTCTTAACGGGGTCGATATAGTTGAAGGGTTTGAGGATAAGCGAGTCCAAGTTTTCGGGGTAAACGGTGTTGGCTGTTATGAATTGTTGCACTTCTAGCTCTCGCAGGCCTTGCACTTTGGTATAGTCTATCTGCGTTCCTACCTTGATGTCTGGCGGGCTGCTGGCAGGCAGGCTCAGAGACGTAACGGCGCAGGGTATGTCTTGGGGCAACATGGGCCACGCGTTAAAGTTGTATGCCAGTCGTTTCAGCTTGTTAATCTTGTCTAGGCCCACTATTTTCGCTTTTTTCTGCCTATTGCCCAGGCCTACTATCTCGAGGGTGTCTAGATACTGATTGAGCTTAATCTCCTCTACTTCATGTTGCTTGCTGCTTTGCTGATAAATAGAGAAATAGTTAATGCGGCTAGCACTAATGTCGAACGTGCGAAAACCCCTGTTGTTTGCATTATAATCGGTAGTGATGGTTAAGCTGCGCAAGTGGGGATTGGTAACTTTTATGTCGGGGTCTAGGATGTTGCAGGTCTCGAACTGCATTTTACGCGCCCTCGGGGTGTTGATGGTGTTTGCGTTGTATTCGCAATAACTTGCTTTAAACATAGGGAACACGTTTGTGGGCGCTTTTATTGCGGTGAGATCGCAGTGCTTAAACTCCATCCATGTTATCTTGTCGTTCTTCGAGAAGTCGTATCCGCTTACGTCTATGGGCTTAAAGGGGCGGTTGGGAAACCAAAGCGTGTAATCGAAGTTGCCGGCTTCAAAGATTAGTCGCACCTCTTCTAGCTTTGTAAGCTTGTCTAGGTCGAGCATTTTTGTTATCTGCGCCTCGGTTATGTAAATGCTTTTCGTGTTTGGAAAGTTGCCTGCTCCCCACAACGTAACGTCTTGCCCCAGGCCTTTGAACTCGGCATACTGGTTGAATTGCAGAATATGCTCTATCTTTTCTGGCGGCAGGTTCTCTTCGTTTTTCATCTTTAAGAAGAGCGAGTCGCCGTTGGGCAAAAGGTATGCGAAGCCGTCTTTGAGGGCTTTTGCGTGGTAGAAGTTGATGATGCGTTCGCCCTCTTTGCGGTTAGCCTCATCGGTAAGCTTGGGCAAATTGGCACGTGCCTGCTCAAAGCGGTAAGCTCGGGCGTAGTCGGTAACGCGCTCTTTGATGAATTCCTGGTATTGGGCGGTGTTCTCGTTCAGCTCCACATCGTCTTGAACGACGTTGAGCAAGTCGCCCTTTTGGCACGAGTTCAGGGCAAGTGCCAGGGCCGTTGTGGCGGCCAGTGTGATATATGTTTTGTTCATTGTAGCTTTGTGTTAGGGTTGTGTCAACGTTTTTGCGGTTTCTCTAACGCCTTTAACATCGGTTAAAGTGGCGATGGGCTGCTTGAGCATGAAGAGATAATAGGTTTCTTGCGGCGATGAAATGCGGAACCATGCGCCCGTGTTTGTGGGCTTGATGTACTCGATGATGTAGTAATAGTTTTTCCAAACCTTTACGGCATCGCCGTTGTCGTTGCTGAGTAGCACGTCGAGCGGGCGTTGGTCTGTTGGAACACGGAAGAGTGCTTCGCCCACACTGATGAACGGCAGCTCGTTTGTTTCGACGATAATGCGGTTGCCTTGCGTGCGCCAAGTGCCTTTTACCATGATGTTCTTGTCTTCAACCTGCGATGCCCAAGGGCGGAACGCCGTCTCTTTAACGACGGATGGAATGTCTATGTACACGTTGCCGTCTTGTGCGAAGTTGAATTTCGCCCCGTAAACAAGGGATGGTGTCTTGGTGAGGAAGTCGTTAACGAAAGTTGTTCGGATGGCCAATTGGGGTATTTCGAATTTACTTTCCGATTCGCTTGAATAGGGCGACATTTCCCAAGCGGTGTTGTTGAACAGGGCCTTGTCTATGGGTTGTCGGCTAACTTGCATGCCGTCGAACCATGCTTGCCCCATGTTGCGCAGGTCGGGAAATTCTGTTGGCGAGCCGCCTTCCAGCACCGAGCCTCCGTTAAAGAAGTCTATCATCATCACGCGGTCGCCTGCGTCAACGTATGCGCGTATCATGGCCACGTTGTCTTTGGTTTGCAGGTCCATCACCTTCACGCGTAAGGTGGCATATCCCACGGGTGTTTTGGTGTCGATGATAACGGTGTTGGGGTCGGTTGGCGATGTTTTCCACTTGCCCCTGCAAAGGAGGAATTGGTATTTCGTAAGCGGTGGATAGAAGATGAGCGTGGAGGTGCCGTCTCTTTGCAGCTCCATGCCCAGCCATGCCATAGAGTAGAGCATGCCTTCGAATGGGCCAGAGGCCTTATTGCTGAAGTTGGTGCTGCTCCACGACTCGTTGGGAATGTTCAAGTTCACGTCTTTAAACCATGTGGTGGAGGTGAGTTTCTGCACCACGGGGTTGTTCAGGTCGGGTACGGAGGCCTCTTGGTGTACGTCTATAACGTTGCGTTGGTCGCATGCAGCGAACAAAGTGGCGAGCGACAAGGCCGCCAAAACGATGTGTTTCATTATATGCGGGGTTTTAAATGTTAATTTCTATGGCCGCCGATAGATAGCGGCGAGGCTGTGTGAAGCGTGCGAGCGACTTGCGCCCGTCTTTAAAGAAGAGGTTGATGTTGCCCAGCAAGGCGGGGTTGGTGAGCTGCCGCAGGTCGTCCCAGCGGTGATATTGGGTGTCGAAGAGGTTGTACACGCCCGCCCTCAGCGTGATGTGGCCACCTATTTTATAATAGGCATAGAGGTCGAAGGTGTATGCGTTCTCTAAAAATGCGGCAGGAAAACGGCGAATGATGTCGCGTCCGGAGGCATCGCGGTCCCAAAATGTGGTTTGCGAAATGGGCTTGGCGAAGTGGAAATTCATCTTGGCGTTAACCTCCCAACGCTTATTTGCACTGGTGTAGGCTAGCCCTAGGTTTCCGGCAAGCGGCTGAACGCTGAGCATGCTCATGCCCGAAGACGACTCGCCCTGTGCGTAACTCCACGCCGACGACAGCGAAATGCCGCGTAAGGCGGGCCACCAAGCATCTGGATACAGTTGCAGTGCGGCATCGAAACCTACAAGATGGGCGCGGTCGCGGTTAACGTTGGTTACGTAGGCCAGGCGTTTTTCTTGCGGCATAAGTGGCTCGCTCACCGTGAGCAGGCCTTGCCGAAGCTCGATAAAGTCGGAGTAATGGTTGTAATAGGCACTGAACATGTAGGCCAGGGCATTGGTTTTGCCTGTTATTTCCAACTCGTGATTGATGGATTTTTCGGGCTTCAGGTCGCGGTTTGCCATCACAAGGAACGATGGCCACGTGCTGTAGAACTGGAAATATTGCTCTTCGATGTTGGGTACACGATAGCCAGTGGAGAACTTGTAGGCCAAATTGAGCCACGGTTTGGGCGTGTATGCCAGTACGGCCAGTGCCGAAAGGCCACCCTGGGTGTTGCGTATCGGACTGAAATCCATGTTCGCTCCCTGCACGTTTTGCAGCAGGTAGGCAATGTATCCGGTGTTGCGCGCCTGCGTGTCGGCATCGTCTGTTGTGCGGAAAAGGTCGTAACGCACGCCCAGTTTAAGGTTCAGCACGGGCGAAAGCGTGGCTTCGTCTAGCAGCGACAGGGCCAAGTTGAACCGCTTGATGGGGTTTACAAAGGCGTAAGCTTCGGCCGTGGTGCCCATGTTCTCGCCCAAAAGATACACCTTTCCGTGCTTAACGGTGTAGCCGTCTACGCTGTTTGCTGCTACGGGATTTTCCACATCCACGTTGCGCGAGTTGTAATTGCGCAGCGAAGTGGTGGCAGTTAGGTTTAGGCTGTGTTGGCCTAGCGCGCCAAGGGGCAGCTTACGGGTGTCGGCCGAGAGGCGTAACAGGGCGTCGCCAATCTCTTGTGCGCGGTATTTGTCGCGCTTGCCCTCGTGCAACAGGGTCATGTCGCCGTTGTGCTTGTCGAAGTTTGGACGATAATAGTCTGTCCACGTAGTGGCATCGAGATACGAAACCTGATAGTGTAGCCTGGCAGCGAACTTCTTAACCAGTGCTTCGTCTGACGTGAAGCGGTAGCCGGCAGAAGCCTGTCGGGTGAGCGATTGGTCGTGCGAATAATAATAAGGCTTGCCTTCTGCCGTGAAAGCGTCTATGGGTTCGAGTGTCCAGACCTCGGCATCAGCCTTTCGGTTCATCGCGTAGAAGGCCGCATCAATGCGGTGGTGCTCGTTGGGCGCATAGGCAAGTTTGGCCAACCAGGCGTGTTGTGTAAAGGAGGTGGGGTCTGTTTGGGTAGAGGTGATGTTGCGGGTTCGCGCTCCGTGTGCGAAGTTTCGCAACTCGTTGCCGTCGCGGCGGGTAACCATGAGCAACGCTTCCCATTGTTTCCACAGGGCTGCTGCCCCTCCGATGAACGAGCGTAGGTTGTCTTTACCGTTATATCCTGCGTGGGCGAACCCTCCCCATTGGCCTTTCGTTATCAGGTCGCGTGCGTTTTTGGTGTTGTAGTTCACCGTTCCGCCCAGTGCTCCGTTGCCAGATACGAACGAGTTTGCACCCCTTTGTATCTCTACCGATGAGGCCAGATAGGGGTCGAAGTCTATCCGCGAGGCATTGGAAAGGCCATACGAGCTGAACACGACATTGTCTTGGATGTCGGGTTGTAATATCCCGTCTACGCTTATTGCCACCCTGTTGGCCTCTACACCGCGCATGGCGAAGCCCCGCATGCCGCCGCGCGACCCCGATATCGACACGCCCACGGAGGGCATGTAGCGCACAAGGTCGGTCATGTCGGCAGGCATTTCCACCTTAAGCTGTTCTGCCGTTTGCTTAATCATGCCCACGGCACGCGCTCCGCGATTGGCTTTCACCACCACTTCTTTGATGTTGTGCGCACGTGTGGTGTCGTTAACGACGGCTTGCGCGCTGACAATTGCGGGCACGAAGCACGCAAACAAGAGTGGCCAGGCAAGCAAAACGCCTGGCTTGCAGTGTGCCAACGCTGCGCGGATGGTTTGCCCACTAAGGGCATCGGCAGTTGTATGTGTATGTCTTTTCATCCGTTTATCAGCGTTAGTTTCTTGGTGTAGGGCTTCATCTTGATGCTTCTCCCGTTGGCATTGAAAGGCGTTCCCACCGCTATGGGAGCTTGCGCGCCGTCTATGAGGATAGACTTGAGGGCAAGTTCGAACGTGGGTTTCGACCCTTTCTGCGTTTTTCCACCGGGCAACAAGATGCTGCCGCCATCGGTTTGCGTGAGGCTGAAGACGAACGAAGCCGTTGCCTCGCCCCAGTTTAAGAACCGTGGCGGCACGCGCTTAAACGTTAGCGTGTGCTCGTTGGCTCGGTATTCGTAAAGCAGACCGCGCAGGGGAATGCGCAATGTGCCCTCCGTCCCGCCATTGTCTATGGATAGGAGCAGTTCGGGTTGTGAAAAATTGGCCACCTCGTTGTGCAGGTCGAACCACAGGTAGGTGTTGCTTTCGTCTATCACGAATATCTTCGAAAGCAGCAAGGCGTTGTCGGCATCCATCTCAGAGGGTTGCGCCTGTTGGAAAGTGTCGTTGTCGTCTAGCTCCCGACCGATGCACCCCGAAAGGGAAAACAACATCGTGAGCAGGGCGGCTAGCAACTTAAAGTGTGGCATAGGGCTCATTTTTTCGGGGTTAGGGTTATTTGCTTAAAGGGTTCGGGATAGCTTGCTTCGAATGTTTTGTCGGCATACGAGGTTAGGAATTGCTTGATTTGAACGAACAACCCGATGCGGGGCTGGCTCAAAACGAGGTTCTTGCCATTACGTTGATAGGTAAACTCGTAGTACCATTCGCGCTTCACATCACCATACCCATCAGAGAAGTTGGAAGTATTCTTCATTGGGATGCGGAAGAATATCTTGTTGCCGTAGGTGGCGTAGCGCATGGGCGTTTCGCTCATGTTAGCTTCGAGCCAGTCGCCATCGCCGTTGAAGCGTTTGCTGTATTCCTCAACGGCAGGCAAAAGAAAGAAACGTTGGGCCTTCACTGTATTGTCGGCATTAAGCGTAAAGTCGAAGGCGAACTCTTTCATCGACTTGTACACGCCCTCGTTCAGGTCGGCAACGTTTTCTCGAATGCTGTCTATGTCGAACGTCCAGGTCCATTGTGTGCCGGTGATGTCTTTGGGCGGAGCTTGTGTTTTGCTGCTCAATTGGTCTACATACTTCTGAGTTTCTTTGTCTATCTGTGCCACAAGTTCTTTCAATCGTTGGTATCTCTCGCCGCTACGCAGGCGGTAGGGCAGCTCGTAGAGCGTGCTTCCGCTCGAGATGAGCAACTGGTTGCGCGCTATGTACATGTCGAACAGCGTGTTTTGGCTCATCTTTGAAGGTACGTCGCGGGCGTCTCTGTTAAGTCTTACGGCAATTTGCACCAGTGTTTGAAAGGCGCGGACGTCGTCGTCGGCCAACAGATTGTGGTCGTCGGTTACGAGATCGCTGAACACTAGCTGGTTAAACTGCTCCTCTGCTTTGTCTGGCGACTCGAAGGCGAGGTTGAAAAGTTGGTCGAATTTGTCGGCCAGTTGCTGTTTGGCGACAAGTGCGCGCTCGTTTTCGTCTAGCTCGGATGTGGTACAGCCTACAAGGAAAAAGGCGAACAGGCCTGTAAATGCGATGGCAAACCAACGCTGGGCTTGGATGAGTGCTTTGTTTGAGTTTGGCATAGTTGTTCTATTTTTTATTTAGTTTATGGTGATGTAGTTGTCGGTTCTGTTATTTAGCCGCTTCGACATTCACCACCACAGGTAGGATGTTGGGGAAGATGCGCAGAACAAGCTTGTTGTCTTTCCATGTTCCTTCGGCAGTAGCCCTGTCTGTTTCAAAACCTTTGGGGTCGGGAATGGCTATGCCGCCAGGTGCTTGCCCCGGCTTTACGCTTTCTCCGTTGTGCGGTGTGGCCTTAAAAAATCCCTTTACCGACTTAAGCTGTAGCTCGCCGTTTTTCCCTGGGGTTACGTCGAGTGTGAAATCAACGGCCATGTCGAAAGGCATGCGCGATGCTAAGGGCTTGCCGTCTTCGCCGAGGAAGGGCGCGTTGAAACCTTCGTAGTGTATGCGCACTTGTTGTGCATCGGCCGCACGCTCTATATATAAGGTGTGCGGCCCTTCGGCCATTTTCTTGTTGCCCATTGTAGGGGCGATGGTGGCCTTGTATGTGCCAACCATGCGGGTAACGATGCTGTTGTCAACTTCATTGTCGTCTGAACTGCTGCAAGCGGTGGTCAAACTCATGCCCATGACGAGCATAAGGAGCAATGCGGAAAGGTTTTTAATACTTATAGTTCTCATATGTTGATTGTTTTTTTAGCCCAACTTGCTGTTGGGGAAAGGTGAATAATGCTGGCTGCTGGGCGGTAAAACGCTTTGTTTGCTATGCTTTCGGTGCAGGCGCAGCCATTTCTCATGCACCGATAAGCGGTTAAGGTGTGGGCATTTGCTTTTTGCCCTGCCACCTGATTTTCATCGGAACGGGCAACATCAGGTCGATAATGGCGTATATTTCGCCTTTCGATTTGAGGTAAAAGCCCTCCATTTCGGCATCGTCGCTTTCGGGAAGCGGCAGCCCGATGGTTTTTCCGTGGTCGCTCGTATGCACCGAGCCGTCTTTGCCTGCTAGGCGGATGGTGTCGCCAGGCGTGTCGGTGAGCAATAGTTTCATGTTTATCGACATGTAGAGCGGCATGAACTGGGTGTGGAAATCAACCACGCGGAGTTGCAACCACCCGTTGTTGTTCGCTGTGAGCGGCACTATTGCATCCCCACCAGTGAAGTAAAGGCGAGGCGTTACGCGGTCGGCATCGTAGTAAATAAGGTCGAGCCGCGAGTCGTACAGCCCTGCCACAAGCTTGGCTTGCGCTTGAGTGTGCAGGTTAGAGTCGGCATACTCGTTGCGGTTGGGCAGCAGTTGGTCGGCCCGTTCCAGGTCGGGCGAGCGCATGTTGTCGGTGCATGCCCCCACAAACGTTGTTGTAAGGAGGGCAAGTGCAAGCCCAATGGCCGCCCCGCGCAGTTGGGATATGTTGTGTGCAACCATCGCTAAGCCCGTTTTCGCGCCACCATCGAGATGGCTTGGATGTTCTTGTCGTGCTTCCTAAATATGCTCCGCATGTGCAAAACGCGTTTCCGGGCAGGGGCATTGCGAAGCATGCGCCAAACGATGCGCAGGAAACCGCCCCATCCTTCGTCGGCCACCACGCGGCGCCATTCTAGCAGGTGCATGGGGCTTTGTTTTGTCCATACTACCTCGAAGCCGTTTTCTTCAAGCACGGCGCGCCATGCCGAGAGCGTTAGTGGGCGCACATTGGTCTTGATGCTATGTGCAAGGTCCTTCTCAATGGTGCGTTGTAGCTCGCTGCCCGCGTCGTCGGGACAGATTACAATTTCGTGAATGGCGTACAGTCCGCCCGCTTTCAGCAGTCGTGCCGCCTCTCTTACAATGGCGTTTTTCTGCGGTGCGCTCTGCATGGTGAGCATCGCCTCGCCGTACACCTTTGTTGCACAGGCATCGGGTAGCCCTGTTTGTGCGGCATCGGCCGCCACTACGCGCATGTTGGCATAGTTTACGTTGTGCCGAACACGGCTGGCGGCCTCTTCGTTCAGCTCTACGGCGGTGTACGAGTGTGGCTTATGGGCTACGGTTAGGCGGGCCGTTTGTCCCAATCCTGGTGCAAACTCCACCACGTCATCGGTCTCGTTGATGTTCATTGCCTCTAACATTTGGGCGGTAAGTTCGCGTCCTCCTGGTCTAAGCACCCTTTTTCCAAGTTTGGCAAGCACCCAATGGCCTTGCTCCATGTTCATTTTTTTCTCGGTCATGATGGTTATATGTTAAGTTCAACGGTGTAAAACATTTCTGTTGTTTAAGGAGGCAATGCCTACATTTGCCACGTTATGCCCCCAAATATGCAGCGCGGCTGGGCGGGAATGAAGAACGCCATCTGCTTTGCAGAGAAGTTGGGGAAGGGGATGGGCGGGTTATGTATCTCGTCGCTGATAACGTAGCTGGAGGCGTAACGGCTGTTGGCCACGTTCTTCATCTCTACGTACAGGCTGATGTTTTTGCCCAGTGCGTAGGCCGCACGCACGTTCCACACGCGGTATGCGGGCTGAAACATGGTGTTGGTGTGGTCGATGGGGGTTTCGCCTGGTTTCCATTCCACTTGTGCCGCAATGCTAAGACCGCACGAATGCTCGTATTCGGCCGACAGGTTCAGATAGTGTTGGGGTATGCCTGCCAGGCGTTTGCCTTGGTATTTGCCGCCGCTGAAACGGAAGTCGCTGAAGTCGTACACTCCGCCAAGGGTCAGCTTACCCGCGTTTATGCCCCAAGGATTGTCGGCTACAACGGCGTTTAGCCCCACTTCCACACCCTGATGTAGGGTTGTGGGATAGTTCTCGGTGCGCTTGATGCCGCGCACGTAGTCTTTAACTTCTAGTATTTCATTGCGTACCCACGAACGGTAGGCGGCCACATTCCACGAAAAACGCGTCGTCCGTCCCTTGCTTCCCAGTTCCAAGGTGGTGGCCGTTTGCTTGTCTAAGGCAATGGCGTAAAGCCGCTTAGGGCTGGTGTTGATGTTGGTTGTTACCTCCGTGCCAACCAGTTCGTCGAAGGTTGGCGGCTCATAACTTCGGCTTAGGTTGCCAAACAGCTGCACGTCTTCGCCCTTAAAGGGACTGTATATCAACCCTATGCGTGGGTTGAAGGCCGCAAAGTGTTGGTTGAGCGTTATGCTTTGCGAACGAAAGTAGCGGTACTTTTTGGACATGTGGCTGTACCACGGCCGAAGGTCGGGCTGTGGAAAGCGGTCGCTGCTGTTGCGCTCGTTGTACACGAGGTGGGCATCGGCCACGAAATTCAGTTTCGACGTCAGCCTGATCAAGTCTTCTGCAAAGAGAGTCAGGTTGCGCGCTTGCAGGTTGTCGTGGGCAAACATAAACGATTCTAGCCCGTCTTTGTTGATATAGGTGCGGCGATCTATTTGTCCTGCCGATGCAACAAGGCCTGCACGCAGGTTGTGTTTGCCTGTGTTGAGGCGGTAGCTGACGGTCAGTCCGCCATCGTGATGAAACGAGTGGGGGATGGAAATGGTGATGGGAAACACAAATTGGTCGTTGGCATATTGGTAATACACGGCAGCCACGAGGTCGCTGTTGGCGTTGAAGCGGATACCCGTGCGGTTGGCCACGCGTATCATGCGCGCAAAACGGCGTGGCTTATCGCGCAAAACGTTCGGCCCCATGCTGAAAGGAAGGTCTACGCCGGCGTTAACTTGCTTGGGGTTGTCCATCAGTTGCTGCATGTTGAGCGGCCCTGGAAACTGGAATTTCAGCCAGGTGAAGTGCAGGTACGTACGATTTTCCACATGCCCATTAAGGTTTTTCAGCCCATAGTTGGCCGCAATGCTCCATCGGGTGTTGCGGTTGTAAAGCCGGTGCCCGTCTTGCGCGCTGTACGACGTGCTTATGTGGGCATCGCTTGTTTGCCAACGGTATCCCATGCTTGCAGCCACAGCCCTGTAACCATAGCTTCCGGCTTCTACCTTTACGAGCGTGTTAGCCCCATGTTGCTTGTTGGCCGTGGGCGAAACGAAGTTGATGGCTCCGCCAAGGGTGCTTGCACCGAAGTTTAGGGCGTTGGCTCCTTTAAACACTTCAACGAAGTGGGCCGTCATGGGGTCCATCACGCCGATGATGTAAGAGCCGTCGGCAAAGTTCACGGGTATGCCGTCTTGCAGCAGGTACACGCCCCTGCGTTGTGGGTTGCTTTGTATGCCCGAACCGCGGATGTTGAGTCGGGGTTGGTCGTTCAGTCCGAAGAACTCTTGAATGATAACGCCTGGTTGCATGGCCAACGCATCTTTCAGCGTAGACAGCCGTTGCCGTAGGGGCGACATCTGCACCAGCGATGTGCTTCCGGCAATGAGCCGTTGCTCGTTTAGGGCTTGTGCCACGGTGGGTTGCGTTAGCTGTCGGGGTGCCAGCACGTTTACTTCTTTGAGGTTTACCACGCGTGGCAGCGTGTTTCGTGCCTTATCGGCTTGGGTGCTGTCGTTGTCTGTGGCGTTTGGCAGGGCATGGTGTAGATGGTATGGTGGCCTTGCTGCCATCCAACTCGTCATGGTGAACCAAAATGCTAAGCCAAGCTTCAAGCGTGCGTCCATTTTTTTTGTTAATTTTTGCTGCAAAGTTAGAGTCGCAAACCAACAAGAAGAGTAACAAATGTTACCGAAAATGCAAAATACCTAGTTTTAGGTAGGCTGCTGAGAGGAGGGGAAAAGTGGGGGTGTTGCCGCCTGTTCGCAAAGCGATGCCGGCAGATGTGCTTCGTCTGTCTTTTGTGTCGTTGTGCGTATCTTCCATCGTTTTAAAAGTTTACAGCCCTTGCGGCTTGTATGTACAAAACCTTACCGGCGCACAAACGTGCAAAAAACACACTTGCGCATTTGGGGCTTGCAAATGCGGTTTCGTACTTAGAAGAGGATAAACGGATACACTCACCACTCGCAGGCATAGAAGATTGCTAACGCATAAACTCTCGAAAGCCACCAGTTGCTGAATGCGTCAACCCGCAAACGCATCAGCTTTAAAAGTTAATTCTTTGCTTTGTTTTTACAATGTTGCTCTAAATTTTGCTCCGTTCTAGCGAGAATAAAGGTCGAAAAATGGGTAATTGGACACTATTTCTAGCTTTTTATGTCTTTTGTTTTGTCTCTTTTTGAGAAAACAACTTGCGTTTTGCACCATTTAGCCTTTCTATTTTGGTTGAATGCTCGTGTTTTTTCAAGTCCAATTGCCCCCATTTTACCCCTAAAACCCCGTTTTTTAAGGTTCTTCCGTTAAATGCGTAGATGAGGAATTTTGTTTTTAGTAAGGATGAATTTTTAATATCATTTCTCGCCATTTCTACTATCCTCATTTTTAGTTAGTTATATTTTCTGTTGTTGCCTTATTAGGTGGCGAATCTGTTTACCCGTAAAAGTTAATTATTGTACAAATCTATCCATTTAACGGAAGAACCTTTTTTAACCCCTATTTTACCCTTTTCGGCCATGTTTTTCATCGCTCTAAAAGGTTTTGTTTATGCAATTGCAGTGGATGTTTATGCTTTTTGCCTTGCGTTTAGCGGCATTTTACCCTGCGTTTTGCACCATTTCGCCTTGCATTTAGCACCAAAACACACTGCATTTTGTACCAAAACGCACTGCGTTTAGCACCAGAACGCAGTGTATTTAGCGGCAAAATGCCCCAAATGTGGTGTAAATGGCGGTGTTTTGAAATAAATATTCATTTTATCGTATTCACAAACTAACCCCTTTTTGCATCAAAACAAACCTTCGCGAGAATCGATTTTTTGCGCAGGGTGAGCGGTTGGTAGGCAAAAACGGCAGCCATAATGTTAAATTTTGTGCTGAAAACTTTACATGAGTGCGACAGGTGTAGTGTTGTTGCGGTGCATTTCTTTTCTTTTGTTGTGGGGTTTCTTTGTGGGGTTAGCTTTATTTGCCGTGCTTAGGGTTGGCTTTTCCCCATTGTGTAAGGTTAAACTTGCCTGTCTAGCCAAGCTGGTTTGTCTAGTTAGTTTAGCCTGTCTGGTCTTTGTGGTGTCGGTATTAGCATGGCTGGTTTGTTAAACCATGCAATATGGTTTAAGTCTTCAATGTGTTATTTGTTGCTCTGGTTGTACTCTAATTTTGTTCTTTTTGCGGAGTGTTTAATTTATATATATAAGGTGTAATGGTGTTTTTAAGCGCGCAAAGTGTTTCAAAATGTTAAATATAGGACTGAATTGAATGTTTTTCTTGTGAATGTTTTGCGGGAAATGAAAAAGTGTATACCTTTGCATCCG
Source organism: Prevotella sp. HMSC073D09 (assembly GCF_001814145.1). Classification (NCBI taxonomy): domain Bacteria; kingdom Pseudomonadati; phylum Bacteroidota; class Bacteroidia; order Bacteroidales; family Prevotellaceae; genus Prevotella; species Prevotella sp. HMSC073D09. The sequence goes on from NZ_KV815150.1 coordinate 48,619, forward strand.
CTTTCGGGAACGAAGTTCTCCGTTTGCAATCAAGAAAGAGTTCATTGAAAGATTTACATAGACAGTAGTAGTACAAGAGCAGACGTGCTTGTTCTTTATGGGATGGGCGCGTTTGGGTAGAACATTAAGAACCGTCGGTTCTCCCAGGTCTTTGTTATTAAAGATGTGGGTTAACCGGTACAGGTGAGTGGAACTACGATAGATTTGGGTGCTCGTCCTGATGGGATAATGCCGCAAGGCATAAAACTTTTAGCGTTGTTCTTTTTCTTTCATGGATAAAGAAAAATGCGCAGACATTTTACAATGGAGAGTTTGAT
>NZ_KV815151.1:0-1663 GCF_001814145.1 Prevotella sp. HMSC073D09
ATGGTCTTTGGCGGCAATCGTGTATTTGCCTTGTTGCAGGTTGGAAACGGTGATAAGGCTGTCACTTGTGGATTGGCTGTAGCATGCTTTTCCATCAAGGCTTATCGTAACATTATATGGAGCAGTGCCGCCTGTGAAAAGCACTTTAACCTGTCCTTTTTGCGCTGTGGAACAGCGGGGCCGTGCAATTTCAACGGTTGCAAAGAAGTCTTTAGCGGCACGAAGCGTAAAAATGCTTTCCCCCGCATCGGCGGCAATGCCTGCAAAGACGATGCTGTCGGTATGGCTGTCCTGTGCCTTGTAATAGCGGATTTGCCCGACGGGGAATTTTCCTGTGCCGCTGTTGTCTACGGCGAGGTAGTAACACTCGTCCTTTTCAAGTGGTTGCAGTTGATGGATGCTTCGGGTGTCGAAAGTCAAGGTGAGATGTTCTGCGGGCTGTCCTGTCGTTGTGGCTGCCCAGCATCGCTGCATCCATTTCCCATTACCTTTGTCGGCAGTAAAAGAGAGTTGCTTGGCGTTGTCGCCCCAAAGGTAGCTTGCGCCTTCGTTTATTGAGCTTGCAGATACTTTGACGACGGCTTCATTCTCGCTACTCTCGCCCGTGGTGCGGTGGAGTTTCGAGGTGGCGTCGCCGATGATGCCGGCAACGCGGTGGTTGTACGCTTTAAGCCGATAATAGTTGCGGATGGTTTGGCCTTTGGAATTGAGGTAGGAATGGGCAAGGGTGATGCCGTGGCGAAGGGCGAGGGCACTCTCCACGCGCATGCGTTCGGCGGCGGTGAGGGCGCGGGCGTAGACCACATATTCCTCCATGCCGTTCTTTAAGCTCTTGATGGGGAGTTTTTCTTTGGTCATCCCACCCACATTGAGCGTGCCGCGCGTACCGCTTGCAGATGAGGTGCTGTAAGCGTACAGGCGCAGTTGTGGCAAGGTATCGCGCCCGGTGTAGTTCATAAAAGTGCCCTTGGCAAGGTTGGCGGTGCGGGCCGTGGTCTGCACACGTTCGGTTTTTCCCGCTTGTGTGCTGACATTCCATAGCAGCTGTTCGCCCGCTTTCTGTATTTTCCCTACACCGATAAAGGTCAGGCCGCCAGCACCGGTAAGGCGTACAGGGGTATTGTCGTTACCGCTTGCCCATTTAACAAAACCTGCCACTCCGCCAGGGGCTTGGCATTCCAGTTTCGGTTGTATTTGCGCTTGGGGTTGCGCTTGTGCCCGACTTGCCGTTATGGATACAACGCACAAGAGCGGAACAAGTATGCTTGAAAGATGGAGTGTGGATTGTTTCATCGTCATTTCTGTTTGGTTAGGGGAATGGTATAGCCCACCGTCAGCAAAAGCAGGTGACTGTTGTTCGTGGTTTTGTGATAGCCGTAAGGGTTCTCGTTCGTCTTGATAAGGTCCGTAAAGCCGAAACCGTATTGCAGGCTGGCTTCGATGCCGTTTTTAAACGACGAGTAGCCTATCTTGAGCAGGGGCATCACGTGCAAGCGTGCCCGAAATGTTTCTCTTAAATGTTCCTGTGTGAGTTTGTCCACCGAAACGTATAGGGCTGCACGATTGCTCGAAAAGTCGATGCCGCCAGGATTGAGCGGGATGCTCATGCCCACACCAGCACCCATATAAAGGTCGCTCAGCAGGTAGAGTCGCGCGGCTACCT
>NZ_KV815152.1:0-287 GCF_001814145.1 Prevotella sp. HMSC073D09
GCGAGGACTACTACCGCAAGCTGGGCACGCCGCCGGGAGTGCCCACGATGAAGGGCGCTACGGCCGAGCCCGAGAACACGCACGAGGGCTACAACACCATCATTAGGGAGCTGGGCGACCACAGCGTGCCCGACGGTTGGATACAACGCCCCAAGCGCAACGCCGTACCCGACACGCCCCCTGGTCCGCCCGTGCAGTGGGACAAGGCCGAAGACCCCGACGACGTGCAGCCGGGTTACGGCTACGTGCCTGCCGACACCACGCACGAGGACATCTTCTTCTACCAC
>NZ_KV815153.1:0-255 GCF_001814145.1 Prevotella sp. HMSC073D09
TGCCCAGTTTCGCCATGCCCGGCCGCCGCTGGGTGATGTCGGCCGTGGAGACTTCGGGCGGATATGCCGAGAACGGGGCGACGCGCATGCGCAACGAGTTCGCCTACGAGGGCGGCTACCGCGACAGGCGCGAGCGCGACTTCTTCGGGTTCGCCAAGGTCGTCACCCGACAGCTGGACACACAGAAGGAGAATGCCGCCTACCGCACGCAGGTGTCCGAGTACGGGCACAACCGCAACCTGTACATGCACGACC
>NZ_KV815154.1:0-547 GCF_001814145.1 Prevotella sp. HMSC073D09
ACAACCGCAACCTGTACATGCACGACCTCGTCACCGCCGAGACGCTGTACGACGCGCAGGGCAACAGGCTGCAAGGCACCCTCAACACCTACGAGGCGGTACGGCAGCGCGACGACAGCACGAGCGTGTTCCCTGCACTCGTTTCCATTAGGCAGACGGTCTACGACAACACAGGGCAGGGCAGCATGAGCACCACCGTGCACAACACCTACGACGCCTACGGCAACCTGGCATCCTACAAGGAGACGGCCACCGACTACGAGCTGCGTGCGGACATCGCCTACCACGAACTGCGCGAACGCCACATCGTGGGACTGCCGCGACACATTGCGGTGATGGACAAGGCGGGCAGGGTGTACCGCGAACGTTCGACGGAAGTGGACGGCAAGGGCGACGTCACCCGCATCACGATGCACAACGGGCAGCTGCCCTCGGTGTACGACATGGCGTACGACGCGTACGGCAACCTGGCCGCGCTCACCAAGCCCGCCAACCACAAGGGCCAGCGCATGCGCTACGAATACGCCTACGACGGCGTGCTGCACCA
>NZ_KV815155.1:0-585 GCF_001814145.1 Prevotella sp. HMSC073D09
CGTCGGTGTAGCTTTCGGCGTGCCTGCCCAGCGCATCGGTGACGCGCGTCTCGAGCATCGGTTCGCCGTCGTGGTCTACGATGGCGTAGGCCGTCGTCGTGGTCGCCCCGTCGGGCAGCGTCACCTTGGTGGGGCGGTCGTAGGCGTCGTATTCGGTGGTGGCTTGCAGGTCGCCCACACCTTTATTATATAGGCCCATGCTGCCGAAGCCTTCCTCGGTGGGCCAGTACGCCCGGAGGGTCCGCCCGAAGGCGTCCTGTACCGTCCGGCCGCTCACTATCGACACCTTGTGGGCCGCCCCGCCCTTCCAAACCACGCCCGTGCGCTTGGTCTGCACGGCGCGCATCAGGCTGTCGGCGAAGGTGCGCGTCTCCACGTCGCCCTCGGGGGCATAGTGCAGCGTGCGCGCCCAGCGGCCTGCGGGATGGTACTCGAACCGTACGGTGTAGGGCCTGCCAGCGGCCAGCTCCTTCGGGCCGACGATTGCGGTGGGCCTGCCCGCGTCGTCGTAGGCATAGCGCATGCGGTTGCCGTTGATGTCGCGCGTTTCCAGCGGTGCGCCCCAACGGCAGTCGTAGTCGGTGG
>NZ_KV815156.1:0-5829 GCF_001814145.1 Prevotella sp. HMSC073D09
GTAAGCGTTCGCGTTGTTTGTCGTAGGTGTAGGTGGTTTCCGTTCCATTACCGAGCTTGGTATAGACTGTGTGTCCGTCCTTGTCATAGCCCACCTTTTCTACGATGGTTTCTTCCTTTCCTTGTTTGTTGGACTTGACACTCGCGATTTGCCCTGCCGCATTGTAATGATAGGTAACCACCTCCCCGTCAGGATAGGTCATCGTGCGTACGCGGTTCCAACTGTCGTAGGTGGCGCCGTAGACATAGGTGCGCACGTCGGCGGTGCTCACCATCACCGAGCGAACCGTCTTCACCACTTCGCCCTGGTTGCCGTAATAATACGCCTCGCCACCCGATGCGTCTTCCACCAGCACCAGCCTGCCAGCACGGTTGTACCTCTCGCCCGGTTTGCCATAGGTGTAGGTAACGCGGTTGAAAAGGTTCTTGGGATAGAGCACTTCGCTCAACCGTTCGTAGTCGTAGGTGTAAGTGACGGGTGCCTTGTCCGAAATCCTCTTTTTGAGTTCTGCCGTGAGCTTGGTCAGGAGGTTGCCCGCCGCATCGTAGGTACAGGTCACCTCGCCCGCATCGGGATGGTTCACCTTGAGCTTACGCCCCAAGAGGTCGTACCCGTAGGTTGTGGCCTTGCCGTTGGGGTGATGCACGGCGGTCACCTGTCCTACGGCATCGTAGTCGTACTTCACGGTGATGTTGTCGCCCGAGGCGTGTTGCACCGTCTCGCGGTTGCGCCCTTTCTCGTCGGTATAGCTCTCGGCATGGCGTCCGAGCGCATCGGTCACCCTCGTTTCGAGCATCGGCTCGCCGTCATGGGAAACGATGGCGTAGGCCGTCGTGGTGGTTGCCCCATCGGGCAGCGCAACCTTCGTCGTGCGGTCGTAGACGTCGTATTCGGTGGTTGCCTGCGGGTCGCCCGTGGTGGTGTTGTACGTACCGATGCTGCCGTAGCTCTCCGTGGTGGGATAGAACGCCTTTATGTTACGCCCGAAGGCATCGACAACGGCACGGCCGCTGACAATGGACACCTTTTGGTTGCTGCCGCCCGTCCATACCACGCCCGTCTGCTTGGTCTGCACGGCGCGCATCAAGCTGTCGGCAAAGGTATAGGTCTCGATGTCGCCCTCGGGTGCGTAATGCACCGTGCGGGCATAACGACCGGTAGGGTGATACTCGAACTTAATGGTGTAGGGCTTGCCTGCGGCAATCTCTTTCGGACCGACAATCGTGCTCGGGCGTCCCATGTCGTCGTAGGCATAGCGCATCTTGTTGCCGTTGAGGTCGGAAGTCTCCACGGGCACCGCCCACTTCTAGTCGTAGGCGGTGGAAGAGGTGTAGCCGTAGGCGTCTTCTACGCTTGTGACGAACATGTGGAGCACGTTGTCGTAAGTGTAGTCGTAGCGCATGCGCTGCCCCTTGTGGTTCTCGGGCTTGGTGAGGCTCGTCAGGTTGCCGTAGGCATCGTAGGCCATGTCGTAGACCGACGGTTTTGTGCCGTTGTGCATCGTGATGCGGGTGATGTCGCCATGGCCGTTGATTTGCGTGGAGCGTTCGCGGTAGACTTTCCCTCCCCTGTCCTTTACGGCGATGTGCTTGGGCACGGAGACGATGTACTTCGCCTGCAAGTCGTGGTAGGCGATGTCGGCATCCAGCTCGTAGTTCGTCGCCGTTTCCTTGTAAGAGGCGAGGTTGCCGTAAGCGTCGTAAGTGTTGTGCACGGTGGTGCTCATGCTGCCTTGTCCTGCGTTGTCGTAAATGGTCTGCCTTACGGAGGCGAGTGCGGGGAAGAACACCGTCGTGTCTGCCTGTTGTTTAAGCTCGTAGGTGTTCTGTGTGCCTTGCAGTTTGTTGCCTGCTGCATCGTAGAGCGTCTCGGCAGTGACGAGGTCGTGCATGTACAGGTTGCGGTTGTGCCCGTATTCCGTCACCTGCTTGCGGTAAACGGCATTGCCGTTCTGCGTGTCTATCTGCTTGGTGGTGACCTTCTCAAAACCATAGAAGTCGCGTTCTCTGCGGTCGCGGTAGCCGCCTTCGTATTCAAACTCGTTGCGCATCCTGGTGGCCCCGTTCTCGGCATAGCCGCCCGTGGTCTCCACGCTTTTGAGTACATAGCGCGAGCCGGGCATGGCAAAGCTGGGACGGGTTTTCTCATAGGTCAAGGCGATATGTCCGCCGAAAGGCAAAGTAACGCCTTTAAGCAGATTGGTGCGTGCGGTGAGATTTCGGCGTACTTTCAGTTCATTAGGGCCATTTTCACTGACGTAATCGGGATAGCCGTCACCGTCGATGTCTATGAGAGCCGTTGAGTTACAACTCACACCATCTGATTTGGATGCAATACCACGTGGAAGAAGGGTTACAAACAATAAGGGAATGGCCACTCCCACATTGGCAAATTCGGATACGGAAGAAGATACGCTCCTTGCCAAGGCGGCATTTTGTATAAACCTTATCTTGGGTAGGAAACCGTTACCTGTGTTGTAAGCCACGTACAAATCATCTCCTTCTTGTGTTATGATGTCGGGTAAACCATCACCGTTAAGGTCATTCATCGAGCTGGTCGATTCTGAAGTGGTACGCGTACCGTTGAAACCGAAACTGATGTTTACCTTTCCTGCGATTGGAATGCTCACGCCACCACCGGCGCCCCATGTCTTGGATTTGGATGTGCCGACACCACCGCAACCACTTTCTTGAGCATCTGCAAAGGAATTACCCAGATTATAACGCACACTACCTCCGTCAAGCATGTCGGGCAGGCCGTCGCCATTGAGATCCGTCCAATCCCTTTCCGTACTTGTCTTGCTGCTGGTATAGTTGCCGCTGGCACTCACGGAGCCAGAAGAAGTTTCGTTAGCCTTTGCCGCAGCAATCAGGCTCTTCTTACTGAAACTCCATTGCTCGGCAATCGTTGGCGACTCTGCTTTCCCGTCACCCGCATGGCCTCCGTCCTTGAGCTCGGCCCCAACCTCTATGCCCACCGTCCCGGATGAAGCCTCGAACTTGGGATTGGGAACATTGGGCTCAATTATATGGCTGCTAAGTGCACCTGTCGGCGTCGTTATCTGTGCTTTGATTTCTTCCTTGCGTTCGTTTATCCAATCGGGATAGCCATCACCGTTGATGTCCATGCAAGACACATTGGTGTATGAGTTCTGCCAGCTTTTACTTCCCGAGATACCCGCTTTAAGGAATTTCGCAGCAAACTTACCACTAGCAGACACCGTATTTCCAGAGGCCTCCGTTTTTACCATGCATCAGAATGTATTGAGATTGATGTACCACTACCTTTAATGTTACCTACAAGCAATACTCGTTTACTTTTCATACTTAAAAATTTACATTTTCCAATCTTTTCATCTGTATAAATAACATTTGATTTCATTGCCCTTAAGTCGATTTTCTGATTGGGATATATTATAAAAATAGAAGTATTAGGATTGTTTACATCGCAAAATAAATCATAGTTTGATGTTACCCACTTCTTTTTTATTTTAATCTGTTCATATAAAGAGAATAAGACAGTATCTACTTTTGATTTATTTTCAATAATCATCAAAAGACTGTCTTTATCTTCTCTAGCAGATATTGATAATATCTGTGTTTGAGCGGATGCTATATTAATATTAAATATGAACATAAATATTACAATAAAGCTGACTTTATTCCGATTTCTTTTCTTTTTTCGTGCCTCCATTTGTTCTATGATTTCTGTTTGGATAATCAACCATAACTTCTATTGATTGGTTACCTTCTTCTCTATATTCTTTCAATTTAGTAAATAAAGCACTTTCTATCTCTGTACAACCATGAGAATAGCCTTTCTCTGAGTCATGGAGATAAAATGAATTTAGATCTCTGTCTTTAGCAGTTGCACCAGTAACTTCTATTGGTTCCAATCTTGCCCTGTTTATTGCTCATGAGACAGTCTTTCTTATTATCTTAAACTCGCATATGTTATTCTAATCTCATTTTTTTCTTTCCCTAAAATCGTTATATATATAATTCTACCATAATTATCATATTTGTACTGACATCTGTAACTAATGGTCTCATTAGAAAAATCCGGCATATATTTATATCGGAATTCTTTAAGTAAGCCTTTTTCTATAACTAGTGTGAGCGTTAAGACATAATCAACTCTTGCATTGATATATGTGTAATATTTGTTAATTTTTAATATATTAATCGTTTTACAATTGTCTTTTGTTTGAATAAAAGATTGAATTTCCGACTTATCATAACTGGACAATATATCAGAGATAATACAAAGGTCTTCGAAGATAACCTCCGGATATTTTATAATCACCCCCCACGATTCCAAGTATTTTAATTGTTCGAAAAAGACATTTTGCATATCTTTCTCGACCTTTGTGAGCCTTATAGGCTTCTTTTTCCTGCTTTTATAGACAGCTTCTTTCTTTCCATTTATATATAGACTCTTGGAAGTATACCCAGATTCATACGATAAGGTAACGTCCACCTGATGACTTTCCGCTACCTTACTGTTAAGAGGAAAATATAATAATAAAAGAAGTAAAAACACTTTCATAATTAATATCTTGTATAATGACAATTTTTTATTAATTTGTTTTCCAAAATATTGTTCTACCATATACAGCAGTGGATTGTAACCGCATTTTTCCCGCATTAGGGTTAGGAATTGACTTCTTTGTTACTGAGTTATAAAAAGAATCCCGTGCAGCACGAATCATAGGTGCTTTGAATGCTTTACCAATATTATTTTTCCACTGAGCATAATGTTTTGGAGAAATATTCCAACCCATAGTATTCATATGTATTTCAAAATGACCATTACTTCTACGCTGTTCATTTTCTGAGAATTGGGCTTGCTCAGCTCCATCCCACATTGTTGCACCATAACTATAATCTATACCATTTTTAAGTGCATTAATTTCAGCTGCAATAGCTGTCCGCATAAGAGGTAAATCATTTCTTTCTTTAGCGCTTTTACTTCTAAAATCTTTTGCAGGCTCAGAACTTATTCCATAAGCTTTTGAATTCCGCTGATGAACACTTGCAATTGCATACATCTCCTTTTTCAAATCTTCCGATGGTTCACTTTTTTTATCACGGACTCTATAAGCACTACTCTCCCCATATACTGTTGAAGATTGGCTTATAAATTTGGAATGATGTATTGATAATTTCTGGGGATTTTCGAAAACATTTACCATATTTCCATTTTTGTCCTTGCTCTGATGGACGCCACTGGCTGTATAAACAAAATTATCTTTCTTTTTATCAGAGCCTAACCATACACCTTCATTTGTGTAATAATCACCTTGTCCATCCGGGTCGAATAAACATATTGGATTCCCATGACAATATACAAAAGCAGATACATTTTCATATTCTTCACTTAGAGGATCACTTCCATACCACATGGAGATTTTGGGATCCATGTATCTTGCACCGTAATAGTATAATCCTGTTTCTTCATCTAATTCCTTGCCATTGAACTTGTAGGGCATGTCCTCGCTGCTGCTATGCTCATCAACGAGCAACTCGCCATACGGCAAGTACGCATCGAACTGGGTGATGTTGGCCTTGGCATCGGTGATGTAGGAGGTGCTGCCGAGGTGGTCACTATGATAGAAGAAGATTTCCTCGGTGTTGGTTGTGTCGGCAGGGACATAACCATACCCCGGCTGCGCATTATCGGGATCTTCGGGCTTGTTCCATTGGATAGGTGGACCCGGAGGCGTACCCGGCGTGGTGTTGCGCTTTGGTCGTTGCACCCAACCCTCGGGCACGCTGTGGTCACCCAGCTCACCAATGATGGTGTTGTAGCCATAACCGGTGTTGTCGG
>NZ_KV815156.1:5929-6439 GCF_001814145.1 Prevotella sp. HMSC073D09
CGGCCGTTGCACCCTTCATCGTAGGAACACCGGGTGGTGTGCCAAGCGACTTGTAGTACTCCTCGCGCTGTTTCTCTATCTGCAGCATGCGGGCGGCATAGTCTTTCTGGCCTGCCGTAACGTTGTTGCTGCTGATGCCGTAAACGTTGCTGAACTTGCCTGTTCCCAGTTTGGAGGCAATGCGCTTGTCGCCGATGAAGTAATGCTTGCTAAAGCGGTTCTTCGTCACGGTGATAATCGGGGCGGGATAGATGGTGTAATCTTCCGTTTCGTGGAAGGTTAGGCCCTGCGGGGCACCATTTACGTACACGCCTTCGAGGTCGCCGTGGCTCTTGACGATGCGCTCGCCGGCGGCATTGTAGGTATATCGGCTGGTCTTGCCATTGTCCGACAACACCATCAGGCGGTTGTCCTCGTCCCAATACATTCGCCGCTCGGTGTTCAGGCTGTCGTTCTCCACCAACGTGGGATTGCCGTTGGCATCGTATGTATAATGCTCATGCCCAATCT
>NZ_KV815157.1:0-262 GCF_001814145.1 Prevotella sp. HMSC073D09
GCGCTACTAATTGCCCGAAACTTTCTTACCTCCCCCGCATCTCAGCCGTGTCGTCGGCCCCGCTTGTTGCGGGCGTCGCAGGACGCCGTTTTCGCGTGGCGCGTTACTTTCTCTTAGCTTGCTTGTGCGATAGTCAACCCCCTAATCAGGTGGTTATTGCGGCGGTGTCCCACCTCTTCCCATTCCGAACAGAGAAGTTAAGCCCGCCTGCGCCGATGGTACTGCAATGCAATGCGGGAGAGTAGGTGGCCGCCTTTTTTCA
>NZ_KV815158.1:0-6692 GCF_001814145.1 Prevotella sp. HMSC073D09
TGAGCCAGGCCGACGTGCGCACCTACGTCCACGCCGCAACGTACGACAGCCACAACCGCGTGCGCACCATCACCTATCCCGACGGGGAGGTGGTAAGCTACGGCTACGACGCCGCGGGTCAGGTGACGAGCCTCAAGTCGGCCAAGCAGGGCAGGGAAGAGACGATAGTGGCGCAGGTGGGCTACGACAAGGACGGCCACACCATATACACGCGCATGGGCAACGGCACGGAAAGCACGTACGCCTATGACCGCCAACGAGAGCGGTTGCAGGGCATGCTGCTCACGGCCAACGGGGACAGCATCATGCAGACGCAATATAAATACGACCCCGTGGACAATATTTTGGGGCTGACCAACGTTATTACACCAAAGGCGCCGACCATCCCACCGCCCCCTCGCAGATTGGGCACGAACGTTACGCCTACGACGCCAACGGCAACCCCACGCTCGTGGGGGACGACAGCCTGAACACGGAGCGGCGCATGGCGTGGGACGGGGAGAACCGCCTGATGGCCCTGTCTGACAACGGCAAGTAAAATGCCACAACGCGAGGGAAGCGATCATTCTGGCTACAAAGAAGGGCAAATAAAAGATCCACAAAAAATACCTTTAACGAAATGATCATGACAAAAAAATATACTTGATAATCGTACTGTTAATTTCTATTACCTTTTGCAATGCCCAATGTAAGAAACTGTATGAAACAGAGTCGATGGAAACCCTTGTGTTTAGTAGGAAAAAAGCGGATAGACTCTTAGAACTATTTAGAGAAAATGCTCCTAAGGTATTATACTCTTTGGAGGATTGCTATTATTATCTGATAATTAAAGCTTCTCCACATAATAAAGAGTATTATATAGCTTTAGACAGCCTTGGTGAAATACGAGTATTGTATCTATTGTCGGAAAGGACTAAAACCGCGAAACAAAAGAAATATGAGAAACTATTATTAGAGGCTGGCTCCATATTTGAACCTACCTATTATAAAGAAGTGTCCCGAACCGTAGAAACAAGAATTGCTTTAGGAAGACCGTCCTACTTCGTGATGAAAGATGCTAGTGGAAAACGGTTTGGTGAGTTCTGTCTTTCTACATTAACTGTACCACTACCAATAAATCAAGCCTTGTTGACTTACCTAATCAATCGTTTGTCTGAAGAAATATATAAAGATACTAAAAGTGTGAATCGAGTTAAGAACAAAGACAATCCGAATTATTGTAATGAAGGCAAAGCCAATTCGCGTCTTGCTCAATAGTTTGTTTACAAATTAGACAAAGGGGGGGTAAAGAAAGATGAGAATAATTAAGTGTTTGATATTGTTAGTGTTGCAAAGTGCTACGTGTCATTTAAATGCCCAGTCGATTAAGGAATGTTTAAAAATAGACTCGGTGCAGACAATATATGATATAGGTAGTTCTGTGTCCTTTCACTTCAGCAATAACAGTGAAGGGGATATTTATATATCTATATCTTTAGAAAAAAGAGTAGATGGAAGGTGGTTTATATTCGCCCAAGATATTTTCCATGTTCCAAACACTTATAAGGTGCAAAATGTTATCGTATTAAAAGGGCGTGAGGTGAATAGGAAAGAAGAGTGGGGAATTAAGGGTGTCAAGTATAAGAAAAAAAGTGAAAACGTATATAGGTTTAAATACAATATCGGTAGAAAACTAAATAAGCTGTCCTATATTGAGTATTCAAATATATTTCATATAAAGAACTAGGAATGTGCTAAAATAGGAATAAAGTTTCTGGCTGCATGAAAATTCTAAACAGTACGTTTCGAACACCGCTCTCTCGGCACGCACGCTGCACCAAGCGCTACGTCACGTCTGGCATTTCGCCCGGCCCGCCCGTGCAGTGGGACAAGGCCGAAGACTCCGACGACGTGCAGCCGGGTTACGGCTGCGTGCCTACCGACACCACATACCACGAGGACATCTTCTTCTACCACTCCGACCACCTCGGCAGCACCTCTTATATCACCGACGCCAAGGGCAACGTCGCCCAGTTCGACGCCTACCCGCCCTACGGTGAGCTACTCGTGGACGAGCACTCGTCCACCGAGGAGATGCCATATAAGTTCAACGGCAAGGAATTCGATGAGGAGACGGGACTGTATTACTATGGTTCTAGATACATGAACCCGAGGACGAGTTTGTGGTATGGGGTGGATAGGTTAAAGGAGAACTATCCTGAACTAGGAAGCTATACATACTGTGCTGATAATCTTGTCAAATTTGTAAATCCAGATGGAAACATAGCACTCATAGACAATGCTATTGGTGCCCTTATTGGAGCTAGTTTAGAAATAACAACACAAATGGTTGCCAATCTTGTTGTTGGTAATGGCATTACTGATATTAACTGGGGAAAAGTTGCTGTAGCAACTATTGAAGGAACAATTACAAGTGGCGCTAGCAATACAGTCCGTTTTGTTACAAAAACAAGCGTTGCTGCTAATAGCCTTATGGACAATTATGATAAGGGAATTATAGAAATTGTAAAAGGAACTGCGGTAAATCTGGCTGCAGGTGCTGTTGGCTCAAAAGCATCAAAACTAGCTAAAGGATTTGGAAATAAAACAACTGAGAAAATATCAAATAAAATGATTAGCAGCAAGACCTCTCTTACCAAGACAGGTAAGAAAATAACAAAAGTAAATAATAAAAGAGCCAAGACTATAACCACTAATATTCAACAGGCGCAAAAAGCTGTTGCCAAAGAGGTGAAGAAATCTCCTCAAACGGCGGCTGATAAGATTGTATCTAATGTGATAGAAAGTCAAGGTGAGACAAATAAAAATAATAAAACAGACAAAAGATGAGAGATTTCATAGGTAGATTGCTTGTTTACGCTTGTGTGGGTTGGATTCTTTACCACGTTGTACTTTATTTCGTTGGTAATTTCCTACTAAGAATAAATGGTGTTAAGACGTATGCAGTTATTACAGCAGAACCATCTAGTTACGCACGCCGCTATACGAAAGTTTATTACATGTATTCATTTTCATATAATGGAAATGAATATAAAGGAAATTCTTTGATAAATAGCTCTACAGGAAAACCAGGTGATAGTATTGAGGTTGTTTTCCTTGAAGCCTACCCTAGCATAAATAGGCCTACCAGTTTTTTTAAGTAACAGAACTACTAGATTTACAAACATATAGACAAAGCAAGTAAATATTTAAAATATATGGCGAAAAGTATATTCCACAATATATTAAGGGAGGTAATGAAATCACATTCTAGACTGATAACCTTGGTTGTCATGGCACTGGTTGCATTTTCGTGCGCAGAAGAGAGAGATCTCACAGATTTAATCTGTGGAGACAACTCTAAATTGTGGTATGTAAATTTTGATGCGAGAGACAAGTTACAAATGTGCTTTTACTTTAACAGGGATAGGACATGGAAGATCTTAGAGCGAGACTTACAAGGAAATCTATCTAAATACGAACAGCACGATCATCTTTGGCCAGAATATTGGATTTTAAAGGATGACTCGGTAATATCGTTAGGTGGGACAGAGTATAAAATCCATGAAGTCAATCCCTCTTTGTTGATACTTCATGTTGACACGACAAAAATAACTTTGCAGCTAGTAAACCAATGAATTCTTTAATCATACGGTGCACCGCAAGACCTCACTTTGGCTACGCCGACTTCAGGCTGCGCCTCGGAAAAACGAGCAAGCTCCTTTTCGCTCGACTTGCACTGAAGTTCCACGAGACGGAAGACAACACCATCTATCTCGCCCCATACTCGGCGTTACGCGCCGGCGTTTCACCAAACACTATTTCATCGGCGACAGGCGCGTGGCCTCCAAAATCGGTGTGGGCATATTCCAAAACGCCTACGGCCACGGCGCGAACCTCATCACGGCAGGATAGTAATCAAAATCTGGGTCAAAAACTGGTGTAAAAGTTAGTGCCATTTTAGGTGTTGAAATTGGAATAGATTTAAAAAATATGGAATGTGGTTAAAAATGCTTTTTAGTAAAATATATCTAGCAGCACTTTCTATTGTCTTCGTTGTGACAATTGTATTGTTGTCTATTTGTGGCATACTGACTTTGTACAAGATGTTACAATCTTATGTTATTGCTGGCTCCATAACCTCAATGATGGACGTGATTACCAAATATGGTGTTCTTATCCTTCTTTTTCAATTCACATCCCATTTTGTATTGGTGTTTATTATGGATCATCATTTGTTGTTAAAAAAAATAACAGCTTTAATTATTCAATATAGAGCAATTACATATTTCCTTGTTTACAGTTCATTAGGTATGTTCTCAACACATCTGCTTCTATTCTATTTAGGAAATGAAGCATATAGAAATACAACAGAGAGGTATTATGGGAATACCTTAACATATTGTGCTCGATTTCCTTTATTGAATGTCTTAGTCTATGGTAAGATATTAATCTTGTTGCATCGTAAGGGGTATAGAGTTAAAGTAGCGAAATTAGTGTTGCTGTATTTTACAGGAAGATTAGCGTATTTCCTTTTATGCGAGAAAGAAAATAAAATGATGCCGAAATTGGATTATTAAATTGGCAGACACAGCTGCTAACAAAATACATGGGTTCAGTTTCATAGAACTACGAATTGTCCTACGAGTACGGCGACGCGCCCCCAAAAGTCGGTGCAAGCATATTCCAAAACGCCTATGGACATGGCGCGAACGTCGTAACCGCCGGACAGAAAGACTATCAGATGCGTATGATGCAGATAAAAAAAACAACACGAGGACTACTACCGCAAGCTGGGCACGCCCCTGGGAGTGCCCAAGATGAAGGGCGTCACGGCCGATCCCGAGAACACGCACGAGGGTTACAATACTGTCATCAAGGGGTTGGGCGGCCACTGTGTGCCCGACGTTTGGAAACAACGCCCCAAACGCAACATTGCACTCCGACAAGAAAAAATGCGAATGGATTAATTCAATTGTATATGGTAAGCATTATGAATACAAACGCAAGGGCTTATGGCATGTGTACATGAATGGTAAACCGCTTAAAGATATAAATGGAAAGCCAATACTTTATAATTACAATGCACAGCCGGGGACAAAAGGTTTTGATTACAAACTCAATAAAAAACAAAGAAATGATATGTACAGTGAAACATGTTTTATTAATCGTTATCATGGCTGTTTTTTGCAGCTGTGGAAGTAGAACAAGTAAATCAAGTGAAAATGTTCGTAAGAATATTTCATCTATGAGGTATAGGAGGTATGCAACAGAAGATTCAGCAATCGCTCTTGACGTTTCTATGCTTCCTGGCGCGATGTGGGATGATGGCACGCTATTTTATGTTCAAAGTAGGAGATATTACAACCTTTCCGACAAGGAGATTGAAACAATAAAAACAATCCTTTCGACTAAGCAGAAGTGGCAGGAGGTCGGCTCGAAAGTTCCTACCTTAAACATAAGTGTGTATTATAGACAATACCTAGCATATAGGAAACAGGGACACATCTATGTATTGGTAAACCTATATAAATACTATTATATGGTATTCTTGGGCAATGATGTGCTAGGAGTAGGCGCTCCCCAAAAAGGGATAACAATCATTTCTCTGGCTAATGATAGAAGTCGGAATAAGTACGATAATGTGACAATTCTCTTAGACCTCTCTCGAAAGCGGATTTTGGAAGTTCATGACATCTAGGAACGATAAGAAGATTCTGTATTTTAGCTCGGTTCGTGAGCTGTATGGAACTAACTGTGCACCACAAGGCCTCACCTCTGACTGCGCCTCGGAAAAACGAGCAAGCTCCTTTTTCGCTTGGCTTGCACTGAAGTTCCACGAAACGGAGGACTACACCATATACCCCGCACCCATACTCAGCGTTACGCGCTTAGCCTCCGAAATCGGTGTGGGCATATTCCAAAACGCCTACGGCCATGGCGCGAACGTCGTCACGGGCAGGTAGAGGAAGTATGGGTTCGAGTTCAGGTATGGCAGGTTCTAGTGTAGAATCTAGCGTCAATCGTTCAATTAGTGGAACTTCTTCAAGTGAAAATAATTCAGGCTCATTCGGAAGTGGCAGCAAAAGTAGTAGCCAAGATTGTAATAGATAAATATGAAAAAAATAATATTGATATATATTGCCGTTTTTGGCATTTGGTTTGTAATATATGGTATTTCAATTTGCAGTCAGTATGTAGCATTGAAATATGAGATAGAAACAATAGATAATGTGGTAGTTATAAACCGAGTATATGAAATAGTAAATATGTCAACAATAATAAATCTAGTATGGTTTGTATTAAGTGCCATATTGTTTGTTATCTTTGTAGTCCAATATAAACAGAGAAATAAAAAACAAACGGACGAACGAATAATTAAGAGCCACGGCGAATAGGAGGGTGTGCATGTCAACGACGCGCCACAAGGTCTTATCGCTGGCTACACCGACTTCATGCTGCGCCTCGGAAAGAGGAGCTTGCTCGTTTTTCCGAGGTGCAGTATGAAGTTCCACGTGCGGAACACTTAGGCATACCCTATATTACAAAATCCGTAATGACAACAGAAGCAAAAGATGGGAAAAAGCCAAATAACCCTTTTTCTTTAGGTGAAGTAGTTGTACCTGCTTCTTACCCCAAGAATGTAAAGTCAACAAATGATAACAATGATAACAAAAAGAATAACTAAAGTTTCCCACCCTAATAAATAGATA